>JAFQDI010000004.1 GCA_017416055.1 Lachnospiraceae bacterium | reverse complement strand
TTTCCACGAAAATCATGATGGTCGTGTCCGGCATCCGATCCAGATACTCGACCAGGTGGTCCGCCTCCCGCTTGAACAGGCCGCTGTTCTCGATGACGATGAGACGATAATCCGCAAAGAACGGCATGGTCTCCGCCGCATCGATCACCGCCAAAACATCTGCCTCTTTCTCCACAAATCGGTTGATATTCATCGTGTCGTCGCCGGCGATCGCCCGGATCAGCCGGTTTTTATAGTTTCGCTTCAGATACTCTTCCTCGCCGAACAGACAGTACACCGGTCGGAAATTTCTCTCTTTGATATCCTGATTTAGCTGCTGCATGTTTTCACCTTAATTGTTTGCGTGATCATCTGGGCTTGCGAATCCGGTTCAACTGTTTGTTCAGCTTCAACAGTTCCTCTTTCGTGAAGGAAATATTGATCATGCCGATCATACCGGTCAGTCTGAGCACCGTAAATCCACCCATCATCCGGATCATATCTTTGCTGATCTTCATGTTGCTGAAACCACCGCTCTTTTTCTCCGGATTCTCCGCGCTGTCGGCCTGCTTTTTCTTTTCCTTATCACGCTCATTCATCTTCGCCTTCAATAGCAGACCGAGTCGTAAGAACCACAGCTTTCCGCCGAGAGGTTTCATAATATCGCCCAGCTTGTCATTGAGGGAAAATCTGCCTTCCACCTCGGTAATATCGAACCAGTTGAGCACCGCTCCCTGCTCTTTGAGGATATAGTCCTCATTTCTCGTCTCCACTTTGCGGATACGTCCCTCATCGCGGCAATCTCCTGCCACCGCCACGAGTTCTGTCTCACCCTCATTCTTGACCGTAAAGTAGAAGAAGTGATCCTCCGCAGTCTTCCTGCCGACACTCACACCGTTCACAAACAGTTCCACTTCGGGCAGGTTGGAATAAACGGTGACCTTTGTCTCCTCCTCCACGCGGTCGATATACCGTTTTCCGCAGAGGTGTACAAAGGGCTCATCGGAGAGCCATGCCTTATACGCGTAGAATGCATCTTTTTTGTATTTACGATCCATCGTCACGAGACCTTTATGGTTCTGACCGTTCTCGCCGCCCTCGGCCCTGGCATCCGCGCCAAAGTCGAACATATTCCAGACGTGAGTTGCCCAGATGTACGGCCTTGAGAATAACTGCTTGATCAGCTCCTCGTGATAATACGCCTGATATTCCTCCGTGTAATCGCCCTGCTTCGGGTCGGAAGTGTGCCAGTTCAGTGCCTCACATCCGTACTCGCTGATGCCGATCGCTTTGTCCGGATATTTTGCGTGGAACCGATCAAACCAAGGTCCGTTCATGGACGTATCTCCGCCGTACCAGCCAAAATAATGATTATAGGAAACCACGTCCGGAATGTGAACATATTCTTCGTCCATTCCGCACATGGAAAGGCACGCCATAACCGTGGGACGCGTGCTGTCCATCTCATGAACAAGATCATTCAGCGCATAATGCATGCGAATCAGATCTGGGTCCTTCGCTCCGCCCATGGTGATCTCGTTGGAAAGTCCCCACACAACAATGGACGCGTGGTGATGATTCTGCGTGATCAGTTCTTTCATCTGAGAGATGGCATTCTCATTCGCCACAGACAGGTGATTGGAAATATAAGGAATCTCCGCCCATACCACCATACCCCGCTCGTCGCAGAGATCGTAGAAATACTGGTCATGCTGATAGTGCGCCAGACGGATCGTGTTTGCACCTACCTCGCAGATCAGATCCATATCCTCCCGGTGATGTTCAGGCAACAATGCATTGCCAAGGCCCAGTCTGTCCTGATGTCGGGACACGCCGCGCAGAGGATACACCTCTCCGTTCAGAATAAATCCCTTCTCCGGGTCGATCACATAGCTGCGGCAGCCAAATCTCCGGCTGATCTGGTCAATCACCACTCCATCACAAATAATCTCTGCACAAAGGGTGTAGAGGTAAGGGTCTTTTCTTCCGTTCCACAGATGAGCGTCCGCGATCCGCAGAACATACTCCACCTCGCTTCCGGTGTGTTCAGCTACAACACCGCCCTCGGCATCCGTGATCACATAGCGTATCTGATATCCGGGCTCCATATCCACGATATCCGCCTTCACCGAAACCTCAGCATCCTTCCCCGCCACGACAGGCGTGATCCAAAGTCCAAAACCGCCAAAGTTTTCCAGTTGAAAATGTGTCTTCGGCACTGCGATCAGATTCACATTGCGGTAGAGTCCGCCATAAAACGTAAAGTCCGCTGTCTGAGGATACACCGCATCGTTCGGCGCATTGTCAACGACAACTGCCAACACATTATCATCCAAAAACCCATCCGTCAGATTCACTCTCCAGGTGGAATATCCGCCATCGTGATGCGCCAGATGGTTTCCGTTCAGATAGACATCCGCGGAGGAGTTCGCACCGCAGATCTCCAGATAATACTTCTCTCCCTCGGGAAGTTCGCTCTTCGCGATCTGCTTTACATAGCTAGAGGCACCGCGAAAATAATCATTTCCTCCGTCCTGGCCGTCCAGCGCGTTCCAGGTATGGGGAAGATTAATCCGCTCACCCTCCGCCGAAAACACTGAAGGAGCCTGGCCTTCTCCCTTCAAAAAAATCCAATTTTCATTCAAATTCTGTATCGTTCTCATCGGTATCCCTCGCAGCGTATAGTATTTTTTACAGTATACCACACTCTGTTTCAAATAGTAAATACTTTCTCACGATTCCCCGCTCACATATCCATAAATTTTCCATCTCACACCGTCTGTCTCCACCATCACTGCCCCACAGTCTGCAGTGCAGAAGATGTCACATCCGGTCTTTTCCAAACGGGCAATCAGTTCTGCGTGAGGGTGACCGTAGGAATTGTTCTTACTGCAGGAAATCACGGCCGCTTTGGGAGCGACAGCAGTGAGAAACACTTCTGATGTGGAGTATTTCGATCCGTGATGGGCTACCTTCAAAACAGTATACGCAGATTGATTTTTTACATACGTTTCCACCGCCTGCTCTCCATCTCCCTCCACATCTCCGGTGAGCAGACAGGAAAACTGCCCATAAGTCAGTTCCAGCACCACCGATGCCTCGTTTTCGGTCTCCGGAGCAAGCGTTTTTGCGGGCGAAACACACTTTACCTCCACTTTACCACTCATTATCATGTCATTTTCTCCCATCAACACCACTTTCGTGCCATTTTTCTCTGCAATCTCTCCAATCAACTCCATTTTACTCCACTTCGTCGTCGCTTTTGACATCAAAAGATGTCCCACCGGAAATCCAGCTTGCAACAACTCCATGAGTCCATTCAAATGATCCTCATCCAAATGCGTGATCACCAAATAATCAATCCGATCGATCCCTGCCCAGGTAAGACAGGGAAGAATCCTGTATTCACCCACCTGTTCCTCTGATGTACTTCCTCCGTCCACCACCATCGTCGTCCCACCGGGCATGCGAATGCAGATACAGTCCCCCTGTCCCACGTCCAGAAAAATCATCTGAAGCCGATTTCGCCCGACACCGAGAAACAGTACTAGAACGAGAGCCGCACAGAGCACAACCACACTCGACCATCGCAAAAAAGCATTTGGTTTGGCAGAGAGTTTTTCTGAACGTTCCTCATACACTGTGTTCTCCTGCGCCTCCCATTCGCGCCGATTCCGGTACACGACCAAAAGAAGGAATCCGGCTAACACTCCATAATAAATCATCAATTGACTGTATCTCGGCGCGCCCACGATCAATTCACTCCCCGGAAGATTAATCGTCAGTTCGCACAACCGATCCATCGCCCAAAAAGCCGCCTCAATCGCCCTCGCAACCCACGACGCAGCCGTCGGAATAGCCATTCCCAGACCCAGCACCCCGATACAGCCGATCAGCAGCGGCCCCATCATCGGCACGACCACGAGATTCAACAAAAGACTGTACGGTTGGATCACATACTGGTTGATCGCCGTCACCGGCATCAGCGCAATCCAGATCACGAGCACACTGAGCATCGTCTTTGCCAATTTTTTCTGTGGTTTCAGCCATCGATTCAACTCCGGCAATATTCCTCCCATGGCTAACACAGCACCAAAGGATAGCCAGAATGCCGGTCTGCAAATCTGCATTGGATATTCGGTCAGAATGAGAAGCATTCCCAATCCTGCCGCCGACAGCGAATCATAGGTCTTCCCCAAGCATCCCGCCAGAATACTGCATACAATCGCAACCATCGCCCGGACTGCGGATATCCCGCTTCCGATCAAGCGAACATAAAGAAAAAGCGCGACGGTCATCCCAACTGCAGCGGGCCAGGTCGGTATCGTCACTTTCTTGCGCAGAAATCCGTATAGCCCGACACCGAGCAACGACAGATGCAATCCGCTCAGGGTCAGAATATGTCCGATTCCGGTCTCCAGATAAAGCTGATACCGCTCCTCCGGCAGATTTGTTTTGTCTCCCAGAACCATCGCCGCCATCGTCCCTCCACTCGTCGGGGATGCGTTCAAAAAAATGTCCATCGCAGATCGGCGAAGCGTTCCCAACCACCTTTCCGGTGGCCTGACCGAAGCCTTGACAATCCTTGCATCTTTTCCATATAGTTGCAGATAGATTCCGTGTGCCGCCTGATAAGCCCGGTAATCGAACTGCCCGGGATTCGTCGCCGTGTCAAACCCGCTCAGTGTGCCGATGACAGTGATTTGATCTCCTTCCGTGATCCCCGTAGCATCTGAGAGGTAGACAATCAGTTTTTTTAACTGCACCGTATCCATTTTCGTCTGAAGAGTCACATCCTCCAACATTCCCTGTGTCGAGTTCGCCTTCGGGCTCAGGCTGACAATTACACCGATAGCTTTCACCTCTCCCTGCTGTTCGAGCAAAGAAATGGCTATTTTCTCGTTCTCCACAGCCTGTCCGCAGCATAGATATCCCCAAATGAGAAAAACAGACAGTATCGGACCGAGCCAATACTGTCTGTTTCGAATCAATTGATACAACGCAAGGAGAACTGCAGCCCCTCCGGGCAATACAGCCTCCATCGACCGGTGGCTCAGGCTCAGCACCTCTCCAAGTACATACGCTCCCGCAAGCCAGCAAAGTGGTCGTTTTATCTTATTCTCCTCCTGTCACAACATAATCCAGGTTCCGCTCGAACGCCACGTCAAGCGGAATCGTCTCGCAGAACTTCTTCGCAGAATCGCCCTCCACCATGATCTGAACTTTACTGATGGCGGACAGTTCAGTCAATGAATTTACCAGCGAGTAGATCGCCACATGGGGCGAAACCGCCAGATCTCCCGTAAGAAAAGCACTGCTAAAATTCACGTAACAAATATTATTTTTTACGGATACACTGATCAGGCTGGTTCCTGCAGGCAATGTCTTTAATAGTGAACCGTCCTCCGGCCCCTCCAACAAAGCAGTGACAACCTGACGCTCTCTGGAAAAAGTTCCACTGATGGTCATCTCACGCTCAGTCATCACCAGTCCGGTTCCTTCCGGATTGGCATAGTAGATATCGAACACAACCTGCTCGTAATTACTCAGATTCTCACCTTTGGAATCCAGAAACGAGTTGGCTGACATGATTCCGACTGTCTTTCCGGTGGCATCCAAAAGCGGCTGCTCGTTGACATAAAACACCACATAATCCACGCCTTCCAGCTGGATCAGTGTCTTCACAATGCCCGCACGCAGCATCACCTCAGTGGCAATCGGCAGCTGACTGTATTTTTCTGTCAGGTAAACATTCATCAGATTTCCGCTCTCCAGATTGATACGGCGAACATATCCGGACTCCGGAAACAGGGAAGAATGTCCCATCTGCTCCGGTTTCGTCATCTCAACCAACAGCTGATACGCCATCTCCTGTATGCTCTCACCCACAACCTTCCGGCTTTCCGTCGCAAAAGAGTAACTTTCTTCCCCGGCATAATATACCGCATAGGAGCCTTCCTCGTGTGTCGGATCCTCCGAGTCACAGCCACTCAATACAAACAACATGAACAATGCCAACAGGAGCACCGGCAGAAGCTGCAATTTCCTTCCCATCTTCATCCTGACCTCCTACGCAATATAAATCAACGGGATTCTAACCGTAAAGGTACTTCCCACATTTTCTTTACTGTACAGACGAATTGCACCGTGATGGGAATGGATCACGCTCTCCGTGATTGCCAGACCGAGACCGGTACCGCCGGTTGCACGACTTCTCGCCTTATCTACGCGGTAAAAACGGGTGAATACCTGATTCTGACTTTCTTCGGGGATACCGATACCGTTATCCGCCACCTTGATATAGAAAAATTTGTGATCTGCGTTCAGCGAAACTCGCACCCATCCGCCGTCATTGTTATACTTGATCGCATTTTCGATCAGATTGGAAACTGCCAGCGACATCTTTAGCGGGTCAATTTCCGCAATCACGGGGCGGAAGCTCTCCAAAACCAATTCCACATTCTTCTGCTCCGCGATGGGCAGCAGTTCCTTCATCGTCCGTTCCACCAGGTCATTGACATTTTCCTTGACAATATTCAATTCACCGCTGGTGCGGTCGATCTTTACCAGCGTGAGCAGGTCATCAATGATCTGCTGTTCGCGGTCTACGCCATCGGAAATATCCTGCAAAAACTCACGGTACAGTTCCTCCGGCACATTTTCTGCCGCCAACAGCGAATCGGCCAGTACACGGATGGATGCCAACGGTGTCTTCAACTCATGTGACACATTGGACACGAATTCCTGTCTGGATTCGTCCAGAATACGCAGGCGATCCGCCGTTTTATTGTACGCCTCAGAAATCAGCGCAGTCTCCCGATAGTCATCAACTGTCACCGCATTCAGGTGCTGCTCGCTCTCCCCGATGGCCGTACGGTTGAATGCAACCACCAATTTGTACAGCGGAACCACCAACACACGCGATAAAATCATCGCAACGATAACCAACAGCATCAACAAAATCAGTTCCAGTATCTGAGCCTTCCATCCAATCAAATCGGACATTTCTCCCACCTGACCGATCGACGCGGACATCAGCAAAACACCGCTGATCGTGTCACCGGTGGAACTATAAATCGGCCGTGTAAACACAATATATCCGCTCTCCTGATTCACCTCAACGGATGGAGTTCCGGCAAAACACCTGAATACAGCATCCGAAATATTGACTCTTCCCTCCGCCAGGGAGAATGTATCCTTGATCACCACATGTCCGCTGTTCATCACCAGAATTCGCGCATCATAAATGCTGGACACGACATCAAGCTCCGCTTCCATGCCCTCATTCATCGTGTTGCTCAGATATCCCTCCTTCGAGAGCTGGTTTGCTAACACAACACACTGACTCTGTATCTCCGCAGTCCGACTGTTGAGCATTGTCTGATACATCGTGTTTTTCCCAACACGATTGGAAAGAATCATCGGGATCAGCCCAAGCAGCACAAACAGAATAAACAGGCTTGCCTGCAGGCTTTTTCGCACTTTCTTTTTCTTGTTTTCCGGCAGCGTCATCCTGCTTCCTCCCGTGATTTCTTTGGTCGGCATCATCCGCCGCCGTTTTATCCTTTAAAGTAATATCCTACGCCCCACTTGGTAAAGACATACTCGGGCTCGGCAGGATTCTCCTCCAGTTTCTCGCGAAGGCGGCGCACATGAACATCCACGGTCCG
>JAFQDI010000078.1 GCA_017416055.1 Lachnospiraceae bacterium | reverse complement strand
CTCTGCAGTGGCAAGTGTGTTAGTGTTTAATTTCTTTTTCACAGAACCGCAGTTTTCCTTGAAAGCTTATGATAAAGGATATCCGTTGACCTTTTTGGTCATGTTGTTCGCTGCGCTGGTTGTCGGTTCTTTGACTGACCGGATGAAAAGTCATGTGAAGCAATCCACACAGGCTGCATACCGGACGAACTTGTTGTTTGAGACAAATCGTCTGTTGCAGCAGGCTGCGACAGAAGAAGAAATCGTACAGGCAGCGAAGATACAGATTTCAAAGCTGGTATCCAGAGAGGTTACGATTTATGATTCAGGCGCTTTATTGAATGAAAAAGAGATTGGTTATCCGATTAGAATCAATGATCAGATATACGGCAACATTGGAATCGATGCAGACGGCGGACCACTCGATGCATTTGAAAATAGCATTCTGTTGTCGATTTTGGGAGAATGTGCACTGGCTCTGGAGAGTAGCCGGAATGCCAGAGAAAAGGAGGAGGCAAAGCGTCAAGCAGAGAATGAAAAGCTGAGGGCAACATTGCTTCGCGCGATTTCTCATGATCTTCGCACTCCTTTGACTTCCATTTCCGGCAATGCAGGCATTCTCATGGAAGACGGGGATGAGGTGGATGCAGAGACGAAAAGACAGATCTATCGTGATATCTATGACGATTCAACATGGCTGATCAATTTGGTGGAAAATCTTTTAGCGATCACTCGAATTGATGACGGACGTATGAAGCTGATGATTCAGCCGCAATTGGTTGAGGAGATCGTTTCTGAAGCACTGCAGCATATTAGGCGTAAAAGGGTTGATCAGCGAATAACAGTGAGCCATGGAGATGAGCTTTTGATGGCTGTATGTGACGCGCGCCTGATCGTGCAGGTGCTGATCAATTTGGTGGACAATGCGATCAAATATACCCCGACACAATCTCATATTGAGGTATGTACCCGGAAACTAGGGAAAATGGTCGAGTTTACCGTATCAGATGACGGTGAGGGAATCGGTGATGAGGAAAAAGGAAAAATCTTCCAGATGTTTTATACCGGTAGTAATCCGATCGCTGACAGCAGGAGAAGTCTGGGGCTGGGATTAAGTCTGTGTAAGTCAATTGTGTTGGCACACGGAGGTGAGATAGCCGTACAGGATAATCATCCCAAGGGAACGATTTTTACCTTTACATTGCCGGCAGGGGAGGTGGAGGTTCGTGAATAAACCATTGATTTTGGTCATCGAAGATGATGTTAAAGTGCGAAATTTGATTGCCACTACATTAAAATCAAATGAATATCGATTTTTGACTGCAACGAATGGGGAGAGCGGATTGACACTGGCTGTATCGCAGCAACCGGATATTATCCTGTTGGATCTGGGCTTGCCGGATGTGGACGGTGTGGAAATCATACAGCGTATTCGTTCCTGGTCACAATTGCCGATTATTGTAATTAGTGCCCGAAGTGAAGACAGTGACAAGATTGCTGCCCTGGATGCCGGGGCAGATGATTATCTGACGAAGCCATTTTCCGTGGCAGAGTTGCTGGCGAGACTGCGGGTGACGCAGCGTAGGC
The DNA here is from genome assembly GCA_017416055.1 of Lachnospiraceae bacterium. The sequence goes on along the minus strand of JAFQDI010000078.1, from coordinate 4,251 downwards.
TGGTGGCGATGGCCGGACAGGGAGGTGAACCGATATTCCAAAATGGTCGCTTGAAAATAGATTACAGTGCCGGCTGTGCTTATTTGGAGGAAGAATTGTTGCATCTGACCCCTACAGAGTATAAACTGTTGTGTCTGTTGGCAAAAGATGTCGGAAAAGTTCTGACACATACCTATCTGACAGAGAAAATATGGGGGGCCTCATGGGAGAGCGATGTGGCATCATTGCGTGTACATATGGCTACATTGCGAAAGAAAATCGAGAGAGGAACGGAAGAACAGTATATTCAGACACATATCGGAATTGGATATCGGATGCTGAAAGCGGAATAATGGGAACAGTGAGAAGGGGATGTTTCAAAATAGCCATGGTAAAAATATCAGCTATTTTGTAACATCCCCTCATGGATTATTTGGAAAGGAGAGTTTGTTTCTTCTTTTCTCTCTCCGCCAATGCAGTAGGAATCAGAGTCAGCACAGAAATCACCGCTGCCAATACAAAGAGGATCGCGGAGGGAGCCATGCCTGCCTCGCCGTCGATGGTCACCGGGATACCCCAGCGGTTAATGACTGCGGTGGCAATGGACGGACCGACCACCATGGGAATCAGGACAAAGAAGACGATGCGCACGCCCTCAAACTGTCCTCGGCTGTCTTCAGGGTAGAGATTCTTCGCCCAAGCGGTAGTCGTCTGCAAGATCAGAACATATCCCATACCGGCCAGAATGATGCCGGGGATGAGGATCACCACATTGGCTCCACCGACTGCGACGATCAGCAGACCGATGATGCTGGAAACAGTTCCGCCAAGGATAGCCAGAGAGTGTTTTCCGGCATTGATCAGTTTGATTGCCGGAATGGTGGACAGAACTGCCAGTCCCAATCCCACACCCTGCAGGATGCCGGCCATGCCTTCATCATAGCCGAGGGTGTAAATAAAGTAGTTGCCGATGTGGGCGAAGTAGAAGTTAAAGCAAATGAAATAAACCGTCATGATCATGAACACCCAGAACAACTCTTTGTGTGCCATAAACGTTTTAAAATTGAAGACGGAGAGAAACTGATGCCAGAAGCCTTTTTCATCCTTGGTGGGTTTTAAGTTCTCGCCTTCTCTCATAAAGCAGACTCCGATGAGGCCGATAATCGCCACGAGGATACCCATGGAGATGAAGAAGGTGAAATAGCCGAAGGTGGTGATCAAAAGACCGCTTCCCACGGTACCGATGATGGTCGCTAAAACCGGCTGGGCTGCGGTGATGGCACCGAGCTGTCCGCGATTTTTCTCATTGGTGATATCGGTGGTCCAGCTGTTGAAGCCGGAATCATTGCCCATGCTTCCGAAGAAACTCATCAGCGCGTCCATGGCGATGACAGCCACAGCGGCGGTCATAATCGTGTTGGTGGGAAGAAATTCTGCCGCGCCGAAGCCGATGGTAAACAGCCCCCACAAGAGATACCCCCAGAAAATAAAGGGGCGACGGCGGCCCAGCCGATCACTGGCGGTGCCGAACAGGAAGGTGCTGAAGGCGGTGGCGGCTGCAGAAAAGGCGGTCATACAGCTGATGATCCAGGGATAAGGACCGATCTTTGCGTAGATGAAGGTGTTGAACCACTGGTTCTCCACATTCCAGCAGAGCTGGCCGGCCATGCCCAACACCCAGATGAGGATCAGGTTGCGGGAAGAGATTTTTGATGTGTTGTCTTTTGCAGGAGTGTTCATGGTGAATTCCTTTCTTAAATTGTTTTTATCAAGAAGTTGTTCTTAAGTTAAGTCAAAACAAACATCCAACGCTACAAACAGTTTAACAAAATAACAAGCCGCAGTCAACGTCCATGAATGGTTTCGGCTTTTGCGAGAAATGCAGAAAGCATGGAAAAATAACGTTCAGGATCGCTCGCCAAGCAGTGTGCATGGCCGATACCTTCGTACAGGTGGAGTTCTCGATAACACTTTGCGACATCATACATGCGCCTGCTGTGGTCGACAGGTACGAAGTTATCGCCGGTTCCGTGGACAAAACAGATGGGGATGGACGTATTCTCGGCCAAGGCATCAATGGGACGTACCTCAGTGAATGCGAATCCGAAGAGGATGCGGCTCATCACGGACGCGCCATACACGGACCAGGAGGGCAGGCCAAACTGTAACTTTGCTTTGTGGCAGAGTACACCGATCAGATCTGCGTATCCGCAGTCATTGACGATGAATTTCACGTTCGGATGATATTTCAAGGCAGTGATCTGAAGGCCTGAGCCCATGGATTCGCCGTGAAGCCCGAGATAGATATCCTCGCCGTAACGCCGGTAAGTGTCTGCGATGACCTCCATTAGATCCTTCGATTCCCGGATACCGAGCGTACATTTGGTGCGCACGTTCATGCCGTGGCCGCGGTCATCGTAGATCACACAGTTGTAGCCGAGGCGGCGAAACTGGTGGAGATATTTCACGCTGCCATAGCGAGTGTAGGTATAGCCGTGGGAGAGGATCACGTATTTGTCGGAGGCCTCCGGCGCGGGGACAAACTGAGCACTCAGCGGATAACCGTCGTAGGAAGAAATCGCGTAATGAGTGCTTTTCAGTGTATCGAATTCGCCGATCAGTCCTTGGCTGTCTTCACATGCGCGGGAACTTTCCAGTGTGTGGCGCTTAGGGTGTACGACATAAAACGCCAAAGCGGAGAAAAAGGTCAGAAGAAGAAAAATGGCGATTATGGGAAGAAGGAAAAATTCCATAAACGTTTCCTTTCAAACAAAAATGACGTAAGATACTTTCATTATAAAGAATTTAGCAAGAAAGTCAATGAATCTTCGCTTGACTTCATCTGCACTTTGACGAATAATATAATTATCGATTTTGTGGGAGGCATACCAATGACATTTAGAGAACGACAGAGAACAATGCAGAGCGCAATCAACCTGACAGAGGGACCGATTGCGAAGAATATGTTAAAGTTTGCGATTCCGCTGTTTTTTGGCCAGTTATTACAGCAGTTTTATAACATGGTGGATGCTTGGGTAATCGGAAACTTTGCGGATAACGATGCGTTCGCCGCAGTCAGTTCTGCAGGCAGTATGACGTTTTTGATCGTGGGGTTATTCAATGGTATTGCTATCGGTGGAGGGGTCATCATATCACGATATTTCGGTGCAAAAGACCGGGAGAACGTGGTAAAGGCGATCCATACGAACTTTTTATTGGGAATTATCGCGTCGGGATTGTCCACAGTGGTAGGCCTGATTCTCACCCCTCATATGTTAGTCTGGATGAAAACGCCGGAGAGCGTTCTTCCCAACTCACTCAGCTATTTTCAAATTTATTTTGCCGGAGTATCAACGGTCATCATGTACAATATCTGTATGTCAATCATGCGTGCGTTGGGCGACAGTGTGAGACCGCTGTATTATCTGATGATTTCCTCTGCAACGAATGTAGTGCTGGACCTGATTTTTGTGGCAGTTTTCCATTGGGGTGTGGCCGGAGCGGCAATTGCGACGGTGATCGCGCAGGGATTGAGTGTAGTGCTCTGCCTGGTGCGAATGGCTAAAAGTGAGGACGATACGCGGCTGGATTTGCGAAAAATTAAATTTTATCCGGACATCATGGGAGAGGTGATCAAACAGGGCTTACCGACCGGTGTTCAGAATGCGGTGATCAGTATCGGAAACATTGCAGTGCAGACCAGTATCAATTCATGTGGTTCCTTCGCCATGGCGGGTGTGGGAGCTTATTCGAAGATCGAAGGTTTTGTATTTTTGCCTATTATGAGTATGTCCATGTCCCTGCCGACGTTCGTTAGCCAGAATCTGGGGGCGAGGCAGTATGACCGGGCAAAGAAAGGCGCAGCGTTTGGGATTATTTTCGGAATGATCACGGCGGAGCTGATGGGTGTGCTCATTCATGCGGCGGCTCCATTCGTTTTGCGGTTTTTTGTGGATACGGAACAGTCCGTGGAGTTTGGCACGATCCATGTGAGTGTCACGTCGCTGTTTTTCTTCTTACTGGCGTTTACCCACTGTACGGCCGGTGTACTGCGCGGCTGTGGCAAAGCCTTCATTCCGATGGTGACGATGCTGGCGTTCTGGTGCGGTGTCCGAGTGGTCTATGTGACCTCAATTCTGAAGGTAGTTCCGAGGTTTGAGATGATTTCGTGGGCGTATCCTCTGACCTGGACATTGAGCTCGATTGTGTTGCTGATCGTGCTGCTCAGACTGGACTTTACAAAGGTGTTTGCAGTGAAAAAGGAAAGATGAG
>JAFQDI010000077.1 GCA_017416055.1 Lachnospiraceae bacterium | reverse complement strand
GCCTGCGTGATGAGCATTCTCTCGGTCTGCAAGAAAGACGGATATATCAGTCTGTACTATATTTTGAAGAAAAAACTATTCTTTGCGAGAGACCAGTTAAAATCCATGGGGAAACTGTGGGCCAGCGAGATGGGAGAGCTTTTGTTGGTTCGCGTGGGCTTTCTGCTCACGGCGATGCTGGCGGCAAAGCTGGGAACGAACCAGCTTGCGGCGCATCAGGTCGGCATGAATGTGATGTCCCTGTCGTTCTCCTTTGGAGAAGGACTCTCCGTGGCTGCAGTTGCACTGATCGGCAGAAGTCTGGGAGAACAAAAAGAAGAGAAAGCGAAAATGTACGGAAGTATCTGCCAGACGTTTGGATTGTCGATCTCAATCGGACTGTCGATTCTTTATTTGCTGGGTGGCCGGTGGTTCTATAGCCAGTTTTTTGCGGAGCCGGAGATTGTCGAATACGGTGTGCAGATCATGCGAGTGATGACGCTGGTGGTTTTGATGCAGGTGTCTCAGTGTGTATATACCGGAAGCCTTCGCGGCGCAGGAGATATGGTTCATGTCATGATTGTCGGGACGTTTTCTGTTAGCCTGATCCGTCCATCGGTGTCTTACCTGATGGCTTATGTCTGCGAGTTGGGCATTATGGGAATCTGGTGTGGTGTTCTGGCAGACCAGTTTACGCGCCTGATTTGCAATCGCGCCCGGTATAAGTCAGGCAAATGGATGAAGATCAAGATTTGATCCGCGAGAACGGAATAGAATGGATAGAGGTACAATGCTTCAAGGAGTAGAGGAGAATGTGGGTATGGTTTAAATCGTGGCTGTCGGAAAAGGTTGATGTCAAGGTGACCGGATATATTTGTGTCGGGATCTTTGGACTGACTGTCGCTTGGCTGTTATGTCTGATTGGGTTGTCTGCCGGCGCAAAAGGGGCTCTTCCGGAGTGGGCGGCAGCAGCCGGTTTCGGAATTATTTTGATCAATGCGTGGAATATTTTGCTGGCGCGTTGGGGACAGCAACAGACAGGACGTAAATTAATCTGGAATAAAGTGGCAGTCATTCTGAGCGGATGCATGATTGGACTGATGACAGCAATCTACATCATGGGGATTGTATAGCGTGTTATACCGCGCAGGTGATGCATGGAAAAAAATCGATTTGGCAGGGAAAAGATGGATTATCGTGAGCGTTATTTGGAAGAAAATGAGGCGGTGGAGGAGAGACTTGCACTTTCCTTCTCGCGTATTCGGGAGATAAAGGAAAACACAGGTCTGACCGGAGGTGCGGCAGCGTACTTTGCGGCGATGGCTGCGTTTGTGGGACAGATTGAAGACCTGGTGAGTCTGGTGAGAGATCATCAGCCGGAAGCATATTCTCTCAGGGAACTTCAGCATCTGCAAGCGGTGTTGTATGGAGATATTTTGGCAGAGAATTACGGGAACAGTCCGGCGAATCCGGCGAAGGCCGTTGAGTGGTTTGGGAAGAAAATCGGTCAGCGCATGGCGTTTGTGGCGGTAGAACTGCGAGGTATGATCGCTTATGCCTACGAGTACCGGCTGAAGGATATTGTCATCTGCTGTGAGCTGTTTCTGGAGTTATACAGCTGGTTTTTGATGGTGGAGAGCGGAGAGATGCCGAGAGAGTCTCTGGAAAAAGAGGTCAAGGACTCCGTATATTATTATGTCAGTGACTACAGCGATTATAAATCGGGGATGCGCGTTCGCGAGCTGATCGATCCGTCCCTGTCCTTCGCGAGAGATATTGTGATGGAGAGCGATCTCTCAGATCTGCGCTATCTGTATGCGTATGGCGAGTATGTCGGTGAGAACGAATTAAAGACAGCGATGTATCTGAACAGTCTTCCTGAGGAGACGATCTGCGCGATGGCATCCACCTATACAGAAGGTTATCGGAAAGGATTCGAGCTGGCGGGAATTGACTTGTCACAAAAAACCTCAGTCGATGTGCGCTTCTGCCTTGGCTTTGAGCGGGTGGTGCGCGAGGCGATCCGTCAGTTTGAGGCGATGGGGCTGCAGACGATCCTCTATCGCAGTCCGGTGCACGGTGCAGACAAGCGTCAGCATCTAAAAACCGGATACTACGGAGCGATCGCAAACCCTCAGTACGAGTACGATCACCGCAATGATGTTGCACTGTTTTTGGACAAGCCGTACAAGGACCGCCGTCTGGCCATGTTGAAGGTGGCTTATGAGGAGTGCCGTGAACTGGCTGCGGGATATGCCGGCCCTGCGGTGATGGAGACATTCGGTGAGGAACCGTTCTCCTACGAGAACAAGCCGGAGTGCTGCGTATTGAGTGAAAAGCAGCAAAAACTTTATGTGGCCTTTTATAGCGAGTCCTCCGCGATGGTCCAGCAATATATCGATCCGGAAAAACGGAGCTTTACGATCATCTCTTACCCGGTACCGGAGATTGGCCCGGACTTCGAGGAGATTTTTGCAGAGACGATTCGATTGAACAATCTGGATTGCGAGCAGTATAAGGCGATCCAGCAGGCGTTGATCGATGCGCTGGATGCCGGCGTTGCGGTGGAGATTAAAGGCGCGGGAGAAAATCGAACCGAACTTCGCGTTGCACTGCAGCCGATCACAGATCCGAAGAAGCAGACCGGATTTGAAAATTGCCTGGCAGATGTGAATATTCCTCTGGGAGAGGTGTTCACTTCGCCTCAGCTTGTGGGGACAACCGGCATGTTGCATGTCAGCGATATTTATCTGAATGATGTTCGCTATTTGGATCTGTGGCTGAAATTTGAGGATGGTTTTGTGGTCGATTACGGCTGTGCAAATGACGATGATCCGGAAACCGGACGTAAACTGATCAAAGATGCACTTCTCTATCAGCATGAGAGCCTGCCTCTTGGGGAGTTTGCCATCGGAACAAACACCACCGCGTATGCGATGGCGAGAAAATATGGGATCATCAGTCGATTGAAGATTTTGATCATTGAGAAGATGGGACCTCATTTTGCAATCGGCGATACCTGTTACAGCCACGCAGAGGAGCGTGCGGTGTTCAATCCGGACGGTAAGGAAGTGATTGCTAGAGAGAATAGCTGCTCATTGAAGCGCCACGAGGATTACAGCAAGGCATATTTCAATTGCCATACCGATATCACGATTCCCTACCATGAACTGGATTCGATCCGTGTGATCCATGCGGATGGCAGTGAGGTTCCTCTGATTGAGGGCGGTCGGTTCGTATTGCCGGGAACGGAAGAACTGAATCGGGCGTTGGACGAAGTGAAATGATTTGTTTAGGGCTGCCGCATAAGCGTCGGCCCTTTTGCCTGTACAAGGATAAAGGCAGATTGAACTGTCTCGTCGAACACAGATGAAAATGTTAAATAAGTATTAAGTGCTTGACAAATAGAGTCTACCGTTGTAGACTCTAAATCGAATCAAATAGTTAGTGTGACTAACTGCCAAATAGCAGAACAGGGGAAACGTTCATGGAACAAACGAAAACGTCAGAAAACATAAAAATCTGGGCGGGCATTCTGACCAGCTTGATTTTTGGCATTGGGGTACTGGTGCTTTTGCTTCTCAAACCGTGGGAGATCATTCTGCCGGAGATTTATTCAGTGTCGGTGGGGGCGAAAGGGAATCTGATCACGGTCGAGGAGACGGTCCCGTTGGAACTGATGTTTACCGTGCTGGATGAGAAGAAGGCAAATCGGGCAGAGGATGAACTTCAGGAGACCGTTTTCAGTTGGAGAAGCAGTGACGAAAGCATTGCGACGGTGGACGGTGAAGGAAACGTGACCGGTGTCGGTCCCGGAACCGCGACTATTTACGTCGAGGGAGGCGGCCTATCCTCGCAGTATCTGATTACAGTCTATCGGGAACTGAAAGGTGTGACACTCTCGGAAAAAGAACTGACTGCCAACGTGGGTGACAGTGTGACTCTCACCTACGAACTGGACCCGAAGGATGCGGGACAGATCGGAGAGATCAAGTGGAACTCAGCGGATACCTCTGTCGCGGAAGTGTCGGAGGACGGCAAGGTGACGATGAAACAACCCGGAACGACAGAGATTTGTCTGACCGTTGGAGAATTTGCAGCGAAATGTGTGGTGACGGTGAAATCACCGCTTGAGAAGATCGAACTGAATAAAAATACGTTAGGGTTGTACGACGGACAGAGTGCGAGTCTGCAGGTCTTCGTTTTTCCGGAAAACACGACTGATGACACCACGGTGACTTGGACCAGCTCAGATGAGGCGGTCGCAGTTGTTGACGAGAAGGGAACCGTGACGGCAGTTGATCCGGGAGT
>JAFQDI010000003.1 GCA_017416055.1 Lachnospiraceae bacterium | reverse complement strand
TGAACTTCTTCCCAACAGCAAATTCGGTGTTCTCCTGTTACAATGTGTTTCCAGTGATGAATATCAACCTGAGTTTTGCTTCTTCCAACCCGAAAACGGCCTTGAATTATGCTACTATATCTTAGACGATATGATGCACGATGTATTTATTGAAATCATGAAGCCATTACTTCCATATATCGGTTCACATTTAATCGATATCCCATGTTCTTCGGAACAGGAGAAAGTGCTCCGCAACACACTTTCCTCCATTCTTAATCAATTTCCTTTAACTCAAGATGTCTTATTTGACAGCGTAATTAATTATCCTCAAAGACTTTATTTCTAACAAAAAAAGAAGCTGAACAACTGAACTTAATCAGCTGTTCGGCTTCTCTGCTTTCTCATATTTAATTAAATCTCCGACATCGATTTCCAGGTATTCGCACAGTTTACAAACTAATCCTGCATCAATCCGTTGAAATTCATTCCGGCAATATCGATTCAAATTACTTCTTGGAATTTCCAACACCTTACATATCTGATTCTTAGAAATCCCACGTTCTTTTAGAATTGATTCCAGCATAAAGACTAAATTTCCACGTTCCATCATCTCTACCTCGTTGCTTTTATGATATGATTATAATATAATCAATCCGTAAAGCGTAACTCACTATAAAGCACCTCACTATATCATTATCCCCTTGTAAAGGAGAGCGCATGAAAAAACAGATCTTCCGGCGTATTAAGCAACGAATCCAACGATATCGCTTTAATCGGAAATTGAAGCGCATGGACTACTGGTATTATCATTCCATCCAGCAATATATCCTTCCACACCCTCCCTCGTTCTATTACAAATATACTGCTGAGGAAATCAAAGAGATAGAGCGTGCCTCCTATGAGCGTGCGAAAAAGCTTATTGAAGAATTGGAATAGCATAGTCAAGGAATGATTGCCGCCCAAAAAGGATCATTCCCACTGTCCATCAGTTCATCCAACAATTCCCTTTGCTCCCAATCAAAAAAATATCTTCCTGCCATCTGATCTGCCGTTGCACTGTCTGTCCGTATCGTCAGCACAGTCACTTCCCTGAGCACTTTTTTCTCCTTCTCCTTGCCGTCTTTGCCAACTACGGTTATCGTGACGATTCGCCACTCAGTACCCATATTTGAACTGACACTGCACATATCCCAGTAAATATCCCGCAGTTTCCTCTCCTTCTGAGCTGTCATGGTGATCAGCTCTTCCGGATCATTGGAATCAAGATTGGTTTTTACCGCATAAATGGCAAGCACATCTTTCCACTCTGGACGCTTTCCATGCATTTCCAGGATATCATGTTCATGTGAGCTCTGAATCCCCGAAATCATCTGCTCATATTCCGCATCCAATTCATACATCACGGTACGTATTGTCCGTTCTCCGGTCCCCTCCGTTCCTGTAAAGAAAATCCCAAAGGTTGATCCCAGAATCATCCCCACCATGCAAATCAGGAGAATGACCAACACGGCAACACTTCCAGCCGCCGCAAGTAAAGCCCATCCGGATTTGATCCCTTGATAAACCGCCTTTGCCGCGCTTACTGCCAGTTCTTTCACTTTCTTCGCGGCCTTGGCTGGGCTTTTTCCTGCACCGACCACGGTTGCCTTTCCTCCGGCTGGTACGGTTTTTGATGTTCCGGCTGTGCGAGCAGTTGGAACATGGCTCGCCGTTCCCTTGATCTCCTTCACCCGCTTAATCCGCTCTGCCGTCCGGTTCACCTGTCTGACTGTATGAATACTCTTTTGCGGTACGCATTCCATTTCTTCCTGCAGCGTTTCAGCTGCTTCTCTCTCAGGAGAGGCCGTTTCCATTTGCCCCTCCTGACCGCTCTGTGTTCCGCTCCTGCCCTTGTCATACAATGATCGCATCCGCTCGGTGACAATTCCGGTACGGTCTGCCCCTTCAAACATCACCGCCACGACTTCCCGCTTATGATTCATCCTGTCTTTCTGCTTTGACATAACACACTCCTTACTCCAGCCGTTCATCCGGCTTTGTCGTAATTAACTTATACAGCTTCGTATCCTTCGGAAACTGATTTACGAAAGGCACAAAAATTCCTCCATACTTCATGAGCCCCGATCCCGGCGACACATTGTTGAAGAACTGTCTCTGGTTGCCGGAGATGTTCAAAAGCTCACATAATCTTGCCTGATCCTGCGCGGCCTGATTAAGCATCACCACAAATTCCGAGTTGGCAAGCATCGAGTTGGCCTGTGGTGAATCCAAAAGATAAGTGACATTCTGGGTAATTGCGCAGGGCTGGGCGTTTCGTTTTCTGAACTGCCTCCATGCACTGCTAAAGAAATTCGCGCTGTACTCGTTCTCGTAAACCACATGAAACTCATCGATCACGATATGGGTCTTTCTTCCCTTTCTCGCATTCATCGCCACACGGTTTAACATGGCATCGGTGATCGTCAAAAGCCCTGCCGGTTTCAGCTGCGGCCCCAGCTCATGGATGTCATAACACTGGATACGGTTGACAGTATCCACGTTAGTCTCATGGGCGAAGATATCAAGTGAGCCATCGGTGAACAGCTCCAGCGCAAGAGCCAGTTCCCCCGCCTCCTGCTCCGGCTGTTCCATCAGTTTTTCTCTAAGCATACACAGCGTAGGTACTCTCCCGGATGTTTTCGCTTCACGAAAACACAGTTCTACACAACGGTCGATCAGTGACTTCTGATGGGCGCGTATTCCCTGTTTGTCGATCTGCTCCACCAAAGACAAAATGAACTCCGATTTGTCCGCGATGGGATTCTTGTTGCCGTATCCTTCGGTCATGTCCATGGCATTCACATGGTCGCTTCCACCGGTAGCAATCCGGATCACTGATCCGCCCAACGCTTCGATTAACGACGTGTACTCGCTCTCCGGGTCACACACGAGGATATCGTCATCGGTCGCCAGCGCAAGGAAGGTGATAAGGAGCTTCGCAAAGAACGACTTGCCCGCTCCGGGTACCCCTAAGAGAAACATGGACTGATTCATCAAATTGTCAGGATTACACACGATGGGATTCCCGGAGATTGCATTCTCCCCCATATAGATCCCTCCCTTCTCCTGTACCTCCTGTGTCTTATACGGGATCAGGATACCCAGACTCTCTGTGTTGAGCGTTCTTGTCGCGTGGACCCTTCTCGGTCCCACCGGAAGCACAGTCTGAAACGCATCCATCTGTTCATAGTTCATCACCGCCAGCTGGCATAGCCGTTCTCTGGCAATGGACTGGAACCGCTCCGTATCCTGATCAAGCTGCTCCTTACTGTCTGCCAGGTGAAACAGAGTAAGCGTCACCATCATCATCCGCTGGTCACGGGAGACCAGATCGTCAAGGAAATCCGTGGTCTCCTTTCGCTGCAGGGCCATGTCATAAGGGATGATTGCTGTGAAGTGGTTGTTGGCATTCTGCCGTTTCTGCCAGTTGGCGATGTTTGTCTCTACGCTCAAGAGCTTCTTCTGGATATCCTTGATCGCCTCATCGGGCGGGATCGCCGTCACATCGATGGACAGCATCATGTTCCGGCTCATGTCGGTAAGCTGGGAGATCAGCTCGTCAGTGACCACGTTGGCGTAGTTTTTCAGATACAGCACCCTTGCGTACTTGTTTCCGATCATCAGATAGTCACGGTGCTGCTCCATGCCGTCCGGACAGATATAGTCCCGAAAATCATGTCCCTTTCTCATCAGGTCAGAAAGATCCAGATGATACACTTCCTCCTCGCCGGTTCGGTACACATCATGGAGAATACGCAGTCTCTCCTTCGCATCCAGCACCTCGCAGACGGAACCGAGCGCAGCAAACCTCGATCCCAGCTCCGCTCCCACACGCCTAAAATACCCGCGTGCCTCCTCCACGCTTTTCTTTCTCACCATCACGGTGATATACTTCTCCTGCTTGAACCGGTACTCGCCAAGCATCTTGTCCCTCAGCACCTCATTGTACTCCATGCGGTATTCATCCAGTAGATCTCCCCTCATGGGGATCATCACGTTCTCCTCCAACTCCCGCTGATTGAGCGTATGGTTGTTGATGGTGATCTTGATCTCCGCATTGGGATCGAGAGCATTCAGTAATGCACAATACTTGGAAAATAAGTCCTCTTTATCCACATCGGAAGCCACACGATAGTTGATATCTGAGAACCGGTAACTTTTTGAAAACAAACCGCTTCCCACCTGAAACGTCCCGTCCTTCCACACCTTCGTCACCGGGAGCAAGTCCTGCACCGACTTCGGCACCCGGTAGTTATCTCTCTTTCTTTTTGTCTGCTTCACGTTTTCTCATCCCCTTCTGTCTCTTTTCTCTGTTCTCTCTTGTAGCCTCCTCATAAACATTTCTCATCCGCACCTTACTCCCGTGTAAACGCATCGTACTTCCGGTCCAGAAGTTTCTGTATTTCCTCCACTGCGGTATCTGGTGCTCCGTCTACCTGAATCTTTAACAGTTCTCTTAACGTATCACGAATGCCGATCATTCCACTGATCCGCTTCTTTGCGGTTTCGGAAATTTCTGTCGGATACATACGGGAGTTTTCACGGAAATAGATAGTGCCATCCGTAATCGTGTAGGAGAAGTTGCGCACTGCCGGATCTGCGGCAATGGATTTGAGTTCTCCTTCCGTTTCACTCAGATCCACCTCCGTTATGGTGCCCTTGATCCGGTCAGCCGCATTCAGCATCAATTCGCCAAGATCGGTGCCCGGCTGTTGGATACAGGCACTGTCATACCCATATTGGGTGCTGACCAATTCCATTTTTCCCAAGATCATTTCCGGGTGTTTAAGATAGTAGCGGTTGATCGTCACCCCGTTTTCATCGACATCCAGATGAATCCAGTCCTGCTCGGCATGGATGATCCGCTCCCGTTTCTGAAGAAACAGGATATCGCTGGTCACCCTTGCATTTGCGTTCCCGACAAAGGTTGATGTCGGGAGACGGATCGCGCCAAGAAGCTCTGCACGGTCAGCAAGATACTGGCGCACTTCCTCATTCTTTTTGTCCATGGTACCTTTTGACGTGATCAGTGCCATCACGCCTCCCGGACGGAGCTTGTCTAACGACTTGGCAAAGAAATAGTCATGGATCAGAAAATGATTCTTTTCGTACTTCCGGTCAACGACTCCGTAATCTCCGAAAGGTACATTTCCGACCACCACGTCAAAGAAGTTGTCGGGAAGCTCTGCTTTTTCAAATGCGCTTTCCATCACCGATGCCGTCTGATACAACTGCCCGGCAATCCGTGCGGATATGCTGTCCAGCTCAACACCATACAGACGGCTCTGCTTCATTTCTTCCGGCAGCATACCGAAGAAATGACCGATGCCGCAGCTTGGCTCAAGGATGTTTCCCTCGGTAAAGCCCATATTTCCCAACGCCCTGTACACCGCTTCGATCACATCCGTCGGCGTAAAAAAAGCGGTCAGTGTGCTGGCACTGGCCGACTTAAACTCCTCCGGAGTCATCACCATTTGAAGTTTTCCGTATTCCTCCGGCCACTTTTGGCTGTCAAAGGCTTCGGAGAGACCTCCCCATCCCACATACCGGGACAAGATTTCCTGCTCCTCTGCGGTGGCTAAGCGGTTCTCCTTCTCTATCTGTTTCAGCACGCGGATTGCCTCAATGTTCTGCGCACACCGCTCCTTCGGCACAGCATAGCCGATTGGGTGAGCAGGCAGATCGAAGTCGATGCGGCTGACCGGCTTCGGTTGGATGATATCGGTTTCCGTTTCCTTTTCCTTGCCAACTATCTCCTCCAGATCTACGCAGCCAACCAGATCATCATAAGATAAGAATTTCAGTTCTTCATCGATCAGACGGCGTAAGGAAGGATAGATCACCGCATCCAGTTTCTCCTCATCCACATACCATTCAAGGGCATTCCGCGTAAGGTCTGCGGTGACCACGACCATGTGCTTCTCATCTTCCGTAGTAGAACACGCCAGCTCAATACGGGAAATATCCGACAGATCCGGAAGCAGGTCCTTCAGCTGTTCGATCGGCTTCTTCTTTTCTTCATCGGTACAGAACTCCCTCATTCCGTATTCGATGATCAGCGACTTTGCCTCTTCCAGTTCCGATTCCTCATCGTGTACCTCGATGACTTTTCTGATCACTAACCGGCTGTTAAGCGGATTTTCTATGAGTTTCTGTTCAAATTCCGGACGGCTCATCTCCTTCTGGAACAGGGGATAACGCGCATCCTGCAGGATCACGTTCTCTTCATGAAGAAACAGAATTTCATACGGATCAAGCCCGATATAAACCTTATCCCCTTCCTTATACAGAAAGGTGATGACCTCCTGTACCGCCGTTTCCTCCACTTTTTCCGGCGAAGGCGGTACAGTGGGTAACGGAGCCGGTATCGGCTTCGGTGTTTCTTTTTCTTCCGGCTGGTAGCGCGCGCGTTCTTCATCGCGCGCCTGTTTCCATGCCCGGTACTCCTCCATCTGACGGGGAAGAACATACGCACCTTCTCTGATCAGCTCATGGATTCGTTTTGCCACTTTTCTCCATGGGAGCAGAAGTTCATCCGCCTCTGGACCGTATCCGCGGTGCAGCTTCAGTCCCTTGCCGTCATGCATCTCACCGATGTCTGTTCCAACAACTGCATAGGAACTTCCGCCGATGCCATATTCCTTTTTCAGAAATTTGACGTTTTCTTCCACATTCCTATCTTCTGAAAAGTGCTCCATGATACGGAACAAGCCCTCACGGTACGCCCCGCCTCGGCGGATTGCGATATCAATGATTTCCTGCGTAAAGATGGAAGTCTGTTTATCCTTTTCGGTCTCGCTTCCAATGGCGATCCCCTCAAGCGTCCACTGCTCCTTTGCATTTTCTTCCGTCAGTTCTCTCATCAGATGCATTCCGATAAACAGATCTCCGACCATGGACCACCGATAAAAGGACTGCCATGTTCTCTCCTCCTGTGTTCCCTCCCAAAGAAGAACACCGTTGCTGTGCGCTTGATACCAGGCGATGGTTCCGTCACTTAACCGCACACTCGTTGGCTCCGGATTGATGATCGATCGGATATAATCAACCCATGCCTGTTTTTCCGGCTGTGTCTGGTAAAAATCCTCGATCTCCTGTTTTTCGGCCAGCAGTTTATCCGAGGCCAGAAATACTTCCCTACTCTTATCATGCCAACCAAAAAACGGAAGACGTGTGTCCTCCGCTTTCCAGTCAAAAAATGTCAGTTCATGATGAGTTCGCTGATCACGATCTCCTTCGCCCGGTTTCGGATGCTGTTCATGCGGGAGATCCACAGAAACATATCCGTTTTCTTCATCTCCTCGGTCACCCTCTCTTCCTTTGCCATCCGTCTCACCAGATTCATTTCCATCTCCGTCGCCTGTTTCTCGATCCCCTTCAGATGCTGGCAGAGGAGACAATTGGTCAGAAGCTGGTAATACAGCAGACGTCGGCTGTTCTTCAGAAACCGCTCTCTCATCCGTGCATACTGACCCAGATCCGTCTCCTCCTGTTTCGGCAGGCTCACGTTGGGAACCATTACTCTCCCCTCCATTCGATAAGTCACTTCCATGTTTTTCTCCTCCTTTGCGGTTGATGGCCATATTATAGATGATATCTCCGCGGTTCTCAAAGATGCGATTGTCACGCTCATTGTTTCCGATTGTCCGTGAGATCTCTGACAGTGCCATCCGCGCAATGTCACTGCTGGCACTTCCGATCAGCGTGACTGCTTCCTGTTGATTAAAATAGCAGATGTCCGAAAAATCATTCACTTCCGGATACAGAGAGACACCCAATCCAAGCCGGGACATGATCATGCAGGCAACAGAGCGCGCAACCAAACGTCTAATGACCTCTTCCTGTTTCTCCGGCGTTTCTTTCTCGATCAGACTGCCCTCAGAAAGACTTTTCAGATGGCTGAGATATTCCTTTAGATTATCCTCCGCCAGATTAGAAGCAGCTGAGATGACTGCCTCACCAACGTCCCCTTTTCGTTCCAGTTCTCCGAAGGTATTTTCCAGTGTTTCAATGACTGCCGGCTCGTCCTCCGATTTCATCTCCCACCGCAAAACCGGCCTGCTCTGGTAGCCCGGATGGGTATCAGACTGATCAAAATAGTAGCGGATCTGCTGTCTGCCGTTTTCCACCTCACCGAAAACAGCGATTCCGCGGGCTCCGCGATTTACCCTCCGTCCATATCTGCTCCGCCATTGATCCAGTTCAAACACAGCTGTTGCTGACGGTTTCTGCTGATAGATCAGCACCTGCTCATCAAAGCGCAGGTGGAAATTTCTGGAAGCACTCTGCAAAAAACGCTGCCAGTTTTCCGGGGAAGATGATACCCGCTGACAGGCTTTCCGATAAAGCGTGGTCAGAAGCTGATCTTTTTCCATGGCACACCTCCTGTTGTTTGCGTTCTATCGTGCCCCTTCATCGTTCTGTTTCTCCCGGTCATGGTCTTTCGTCTTCCTGCTGTCATACCCCAGTTTCTCCCGATAATACTGCTGGGCATCAAACAGCCTTTCCTGCTTGCGGTCATACAATAAAACCGCATCCGACAGCCGCTCCTCCGGCTTGATCAGTTCCTCACTGGCCGTTTTGACAAAGTGAAAAAATCTTTCAATCGAAAGATTTCCGTGGCTGAGCGGAATCGCCAAAATATCGTGAACCGTACTCGGAAGCACATAATAATTGGCTCCAAACATCTCCCCGAGCCGCTTTAGTACATCGTCTCTTGCCAGCACCGACGCGCCGTACACACGGCTTTCATTGGAAATAGCATAGACAAGCCCGTTAAGGCTCTTCCATTTTTCTCTGGGCAGATGGTAGAGATTTTGTCCGTTTTCTTCAAAGAAAACATCCAGCATTATATCCTCCACATCCCTCATTAAGATCGGCATCTGTCTGAGGTTTTCTTCTGCATCTCTGATCAGCGTTTCCTCACTGATTCCCCACTCTTCCAGATTTTCATGCGTAACCGCTTTGGCTGCCATGCTGCTTCCTTCATCGAAAAGTTCTGCGTAATATGTGCATACAAACTCTCCCGCTGGCTTATGCACCTTGTCTTTGAGCCATTCTTCGTTCTGTTTCGGATTACACATCCGGATTCGGATTTTGTCCTTCAGATCCTCATACCGGTCAACGGTCAGTCCGCTGATCTTTCTTCCCCGTACTTCCATCAGCACAGAATACGCTTCCTGCATCAGTGTGCTGTAAGGCTTTCCATTCTTGTAATCTTCATACATCAGATCCAGATTGACGATGGGAGATACGTTTCCCCCTTCACGCAAAAAGACCATCCCTGTCAACTTCATATCGTTATGCTTGACAATCTGGACGATTTCCACGCGTCCATGTCTTCCCCTTGCTTCCAGATTGTGCTGAACATCGCGTTTTAACTTCTGGTGAAATACCTGTTCTACCATTGCTCATCCTCCCTGCGCTCCTGCTGTCTGCCAAGCAGTTCGGATATCGGTGTATCGCCTTTTCCCATCAGCATATATACTCCGGCCAAATAAGAAAACAGGTGGTTGTCCTTCACATTCTTCTTCAGCTCTACGATCACGCCCATGTCCTGAACCGTGATGCCGGGAATGGCAAGGATCTTCTCCAGAGACATCTCCTGCAATTCTTTTTCCGTCCCGCAGCCGGACTCAAACAGCTTATTCATGACTTTCAGTTTCTGCTGATATTTATTCTTTGTTTCAGCCATTCACTCACCTTCCTCCTCCTTATCGCTCCTCCGGACAATCTCTGTCACAGGAGTTTTCCATCTCTTTCGACAGCGCTACATCAATACTCTCCGCCGGAATCCCAAGTTCACGTGCAAAATAATCAGTCGCATTCATCAGAAGTTCTCGGTCATGGTCGTAATACAGCACCTGATCAGAAAGGACATCCGTTTTATTCGTCTCTGTCCGGTTGATTTCAAATACCATTTGGGACAGCTTAGATAACGGCAGCGCATCCTTCTTGGGAGACAGAAGCACTTCGTCCACAGATGAGGGCAGGACATAATAATCGCCTAGAACTTCTCCGATCTGAGATAACACCTCCGGTCTGAGAATCTGCGATGCACCATACCTTCTGACTGGATTATTCAGAATATACAGGCGGGGTTCATCCGTCTCCCATTCCTCCTTGGGAAGATCATAAAGATTTTTCACCTCACACGGACAGACCTCGTTCGCGATCACATTATTCAGGCTGTTTACCACGACCTCTGAACCGTCTAGGTTTGCTCGCGCATCCGCTTTGACCGTTTCCTCGGTAATGCCCCACGATTGAATCAGTGTTTTGGTGATTGATATTTCACACCGCATCATAGATTCATTGTCCATTAACGCATGATAGGTGAGAACCATATCTCCGTTTATTTCATGCACCTTATCTCCAATCCATTCTCGATTCCGATCAAGTTCAGAAATCTGGATATAGAGATGAGGGCGGATATCTTCATAGCTCCAATCCACAGCCTTTCCGATCTCTCCCATCGATGCATGCTCGATTTGTTCGCAGATTTCCGCAAGAATCTCCTGATACGGGCAGCCATTCAGATAAGCTTCACGCTCGCGATTCAGATATCGCATTGGAGATGTCGGTTTATCCTCGTAAACAACACGGAGTCCAACCAGCTCAACATCATTGTGTTTTGTCACGGTCTCCAGCGTTACCTCCACTTTGCACTCCCCTGTATTCAACTGTTCTTGAACGTCCAGACGAATTTTTTCATAGAAAGCATCTCTCATCATTACACTCCACCTCCAGTTTGTTGAATGCTTTTCTCAGCACTTCTGCCTTCGATTGAAATTTGTTTCTCGCGGCATATCTTATCCACCAGCAGATCAAGCAGCATCAGCGTAACCCCTGCCGTCACCGTCAGGATGATTCCCCGTTTCGTCTGAAGCCACGCCACTGCATACCCCGCATAGGGCATCGATCCCACATAACAGCCAAGGTAATTCTCCTCACTGATAAAATACTGATCCGGTGAGTCGTTGGCATCTCCTTTGGTGCGGATCAGTTCATTTCTGAACTCATAAATCCGATGGGTGACTGAAATCCGCCCATTGGTAAACGCAATCACATCGCCCACCTCCAATGCGTCATAATCATGCCTGGTATCAATGAGGCAGACACTTCCCGTTTTGATCTCCGGCTCCATTGATCCGGACTGGACCACATAGGGGCGGTAGCCCATCGAAGTTACGATGATGAGCGCAGCAACCGCCGCCAGCACCGCCCCTGCGGTCACATGGATAAGGCTACTGAGCAGAAATTTCACTACCTTCATCTCTTCTCCTCTTTCCAAATAGGATCACCAAAAACAGTCCCGCGCTCACCGCCATGCCGATCAGATACGGCACTCCGGTGAATGAATCGCCGGTGTCCGGTGCATTCGGGACATCTTCAGGGATCACCTCCGTGGAGAACGTCCAGAACACCGACTTGTGTTTCAGCGCGTATTCATTATCCATGTCAGACGGCATCATCACGGTGAAATGAAGTTTTCCGTTCTCGCCAGACATCAGGGTAATGATCTCCGTGTCTGTCGCAAACGCATCCGTTTCGATCGGTCCTGCATACAGTTCCTTAATTATCCCGTCTGACCGCTCAACCGAAATCTTCATCTGCATCCGCTCTAACGTATCATCCTCATCCTCCGGTGTGCGGCTTCTGAAATACAGTCTGATCTGATCGCTGCTCTGGTTGCTTAGCTCCAAGATGTCCGAGTATTTATCGCCAGGATCAAGCACCGGCAGGTTGGAAAAGAAATCCTCCGGCTCTGCGATAAAGCCCTCTGCGCCACCCAGATAAGAGATGGAAAACGCTGTATAGCTTTCCACGGTCGTGATGATATTTCCGCCGTCTGCCTCCGCTTTCAGCACGGCCACCTCCCCCCAAGGCTGCTCCGATTCATAGTCAGGCACCACGTTCTGCTCCTGAATGGCATCTACCTCAACGCACAGAAAGAAGGTCGTTCCCTCCTGCTCATCCGGCACATAACCGGGGATATGGACTCCCGTAAACAAATCCACGCTTGTCTGACTCTCCACTGCACCTTTATGGTAATAGTAGCCGTCCTCCTTCAATATCCAGTCCTCACTGATGCCAAGCAGGCAGTCTCTCGTCACCTGCTCTGTCTCAAAGAACGTCACCTTTGCGCGGACGAAACAAGCCTGACTGCTCTCGTTGGTGATACGCTTGATGTTTGAGATGGTGGAGTTGGGGGTGATATACTCCCTGTCAATCCACGGTTCTTCCTCGCCGTTCTCATTTAACTGATAGGTGGCGAGCGTCACATCTACCACGCCGGTGTCAAACGTGTTCTCCACCGTTTTTGACGGCATGGCATATAGGGCAGCGCATTCACAGAACACCAGAAGAAAAGCGATCATCAACGCCAGTTTAATGGTTTTTCGATGGTTCATTCTCTTCCTCCTTTAGTTTTCTTGATTAAAAAATGCCCATGCCTCATCCGCATCGGCAAATAGCTTTGACTGCACGCTCTCGGCGTACACGATCATCTTGATCTCCGGCAGATCCTCTATGCCGGTTGCGATATCCTCGCCGATCTTGATCCTTGTCATCAGCGCCGGGGTAGTTTCACCGTTATGCAGAATTCGGTTGTAATACCAGTAGCCATCATCTGAATGGTAGGTAAAATCAGTGGTATTCCAGTCTACGTTACACTTTTCTCCGGTGAGACTGTGTGAGAACACCGCTTTTACGCGCACATAACAGTCGCCGTTGCCGGTATTTTTGACCTTGACAACCTTTGCCACCACATCACCGGGCTCGACTTCTTCCGGCTCGTCATAGTCTTCCTCGATCTCTATCTCATTGAATCCCATCACCGCATGATTTACCTGCGTTTCGGTATCCGAATAATACGATACTGTTTTCCCGATAGCCGGAATGATCAGCAATGCAGTAACGGCTAACAGAAGCACTAACGGTCCGTATCGTTTCATGTTCATCTTCACTCCTCTCAACGAACGGCCGTCCTGCGTTCACAAGACGGCCGCCTCTGTTTATTCCTTTAGGGTATTTTATCCTCTATCTTCTGACGTTGAAGTTCAGATCAGTCCTGATCTACGGTTACTCCCTGGTTAACAAACACTTCCCATACCTCGTAGGGGTTGGTGATGCCGTTGCCGGAGTTCACAAGGTTCTCAGACTGGATTGCATAAGCCTTTACCAGCATGTCTACTGCCTTGTTCTCAAGACCCTGAGACTCAATCGCGTTCGCTGCGGTAACCTCAGTGAAGGGGGTTACACTCTCGCCGTACTTAATCGCAGTACCCTTCACCTGGGTGCCGAATACATACAGATGGGTAACGGTCTTGTTCTGGGTGTCGATTACGGGGTAAGCATTGCCGTTCTTGTCGTAAGCATTCTTGGTCAGCTCAGTCCAGTTTGCATTCAGATCATAGAAGAACAGTTCGGTATCTGCAGCTGCTTTACGGGTACCATCAAGGTTGGCAGTGATGATGTTTTCGTAAGGAACTACAACTTCCACGAAAACAAACATATCATTTACGCCGATGTTCTTGATGGTGGGGTCCTTAGCAAAAGTCTCATTGGGAACTACCTGCTGGGCAAGATCCTCATCCCAATTGGGCTCAGTGAGCTCCAGCTCTACCTGACCATAGGTGAATGAGTTGGTTACCTCCTCGTAGTCCGTAAAATAGGCCATGATACCGCCGATGCCCAGGACTGCGATCATTGCTACTGCCAAAATAATAGTGGTCAAACTTCTCTTCTTCATAAATTCATTTCTCCTTTTCTCTCTTAGTACGTGTTGTACTAATATTTGTTTGATGTTTGCTGTGCATTTTTTGCACAAAAAAGCCCGCATCGATTTGACACAGGCTTAAGGTCTTCCCACATGGTTGATCACAAGATCGTTATGGGAATGGTATCGATATTCAGTTTTTAAGTTGGTAAACACAGCCGAAGCGAATGTCTTTGTTTCCAGATCAAACGTAACCGTCTCTCCGGAAACGGTGCCTCCTGCCACGGCATTGATGGAATCAAACTCATAGCGGCTTGACTTCTCTTCCGATGCAGAGTACGTTCCGGGCTTTACATAGAAGGTGACACTTGCTTCCACGTATCCATCCTTCGCGTGTGTCTTCACGTACTCCTCGGTAAAGGTCACCACATCGTAGAAGGTGTGGGCCTGTCCCTCATAATCCGTGCCGGACAGCCGGAAGATAAAGGTCGGATCACCATGTTCAAAGATGATATCCTCCACCGCGATCCGCTTGGTGAGTGTCACTGCGCATCGGTAGCCGGACTTATTCACAACCTTGATCGTGCGCATCGGAGCATCCGTGAACGGTACGGTAAAGTTGATCGACTTCGAGGAATAATACCCTTCCGGTGCCTGCACTTCCATCAGATAATAGCGATGACCGGCGATCAGTACACCGTCAAACACCTTAAGCCCTGTCTCGTCAGTAGTCCACTCGGCCACTAACGTCTGGTCAGTCATATCGTAGAGACGAAGAACGGCTCCCGCAAGCGGATTACCGGCCTCATCCACCTTCAGCACCTGATATTTGGTGGACGCATTCGTTGCAGTCGCGGTGAATGAGAAGGACTGCGTCGTTCCTGCCGCCTTGGTCAGATCCATCGCAAAGGTTTTCTCATACATACCGGAATAACCGGCTGGATTTACTTCCTCCACCACTTTGAACTTACCCTGGTTGTCGTCAGTGTACGGCACCTGAGTCAGTACATATACACCGGTCTGGGCTTCATTCATGGTACCAAGGCGTACATACTCTCCTGCCGATGCAGACCACTCATAGAGTGCAAACACTGCTCCGGAGAGTCTCCCACCGGTCGCACTGTCCACCTTTGTCACCGCAAACCGGGC
>JAFQDI010000076.1 GCA_017416055.1 Lachnospiraceae bacterium | reverse complement strand
GGTGACGGATCGTGCCTTCAACATCTGCTCAAGCTGCTGTAAAAAGGATAGTCCGTATCCATTTCTGCGATAGTCGGGCAGAATACCGAAACCGGAAATGTAGGCCATGTCGTCGATAAGCGTGAGCTGCGTCTGGCCGATGGGTGTGTCATCCCGCATCAACACATAGGTGTGGATCCGTTCATTGGAAGCGATTTCTTTGAGATAAGCCTCGCATTGGGCGATATCGGTGCGGAAAATGTCAGAAAAGAGGGCAGTGGTCAGGGGGGAGAGAGCAGTCTCCTCCACGGTCAAATGGTCTGCGACAACCTCTGCCTTGTGAGTCGATTGGAGCTCTTCTGCCAACGCGAGACTTTTTTCCAACATATACTCGGTGTATTCAGGCTCCAGCCCTAGCGCAGTCAGTGCGAGGTTTGCATCACTGCTCAAACCGTCACTGATCACATAGACTTGTTCAAGTCCAATCTCATCGGCGTGATCCAACGCCAAATCAAGTAGTCTGCGAAAGTGCCCTTTTCCCCTGTGGTCCGGGTGGGTAAAGCCGATCAATTCGCCGACCACATGGTCCGGGTAGAAAAGATGAATCACACTCACCAAAGCGCCGCCGTCATAAAGGGCGAAGAAACATTCGTCCGAAAGAGGTTCACCGACGCTGGGCAAGGGTAAGGAAAGGTGGATCGGTTCTGCCTGACAGCAGAGATCAATCAGTTCGCGGATGCGTTTATGCTGCGTGGAATTTAATGTCGATATGGTCACACGTTTCATGTGGGGCTCCTGTTATATTCTATAGATCATGGCGGAATGTATAAACCGCTTGTGTTTACGGTATCATAGATTACCGATATCAGCATAGTATAATTTTGCACTCTTTGCAACGAAAAGATGACGAAAAGGAAAAGATTAAGATTGTGAAAAGATTAATTTAGGGACTGGACAATACCGGAAAAACAACGTACAATCTAGATATGTTAGATTTTGGGAGGTTTACCATGAGCGAAAACAGAGTATTGAAACGAGAAGAAGTGGATCAGAGCCTGACTTGGGCACTGAGCGATATTTTTGCAAATGACGAAGCATGGGAGGAGGCGTTCAAGAAGGCGCAGACATTCCCTGCACTGATCGCAGCATATAAGGGCACATTGGGCGATTCTGCGGAGCAGCTTTACGGTTGTCTGAAGGCTGATGAAGAGTGTGAGCTTTTACTGGAGCAGCTTCACGGTTATGCCAGCCACCACGCAAATGAGGATATGACGAATACCCACTATCAGATGATGAACAGCAGAATGATGCAGTTGTTTGTTCAGATTTCCGCGGCGGGCGCATATATTTCCTCTGAGATTCTGGCGATTCCCGAGGAGAAGCTGGAGGAGTTTAAGCATTCTCCGGCGGCAGATCGCAATTTTGACCGTACATTGGAATTGATCATGCGCCAGCGCGAGCATACCCGCAGTGCGGAGATCGAGGCGCTGCTTGCGGATTCACGTGAGATGAGCAGAGCAGCTTCCGAGATATTCAGTATGTTTAATAACGCGGATACGAAGTTCCCGGAGGTTCCCGACGGAAAGGGCGGTATGATCGAGCTGACCCACGGCCGCTATGGACAGCTGTTGGAGAACCGCGATCAGGCAGTCAGAAAAGCTGCATTTGAAGCGATGTACGATACCTTCGGAAAGCATAAAAACACCCTTGCATCCACCTTTACCGCAAATATCCGACAGGCGAAGTTCTATGCGAAGGCGAGAAAATATCCCAGTACCAGAGCGATGTATCTGGCCGGATCCAATATTCCCGAGAGTGTATACGACACATTGATTGATACGGTTCATGAGTATATGCCGTTGATGTACCGCTATGTGGCTCTTCGTAAGAAGATGCTTGGCGTGGAAGAACTTCATATGTATGATGTATACACACCCATCGTGCCGGATTACGAGGCGAATATTTCTTTGGATGAGGCGAAGGAGACGATTCTGAATGCACTTAAGCCCATGGGCGAGGAATACCTGAGCGCATTGAAGGGTGGCTTTGAGAACCGCTGGATTGATTCGGTGGAGAATGTGGGTAAACGAAGCGGTGCATACTGCGGAGGCGTTTATGGTGTTCACCCTTACGTCCTGATTACGTACAAAAACACGTTGGACAATGTGTTTACGCTCGCGCACGAGATGGGTCACGCAATGCATACCTGGTTCTCCGACAAGAACCAGACAGTGACGAATGCCCAGTACAAAATCTTTGTCGCTGAGGTGGCATCCACCTGCAACGAGAATCTGTTGAATGAGTACCTGCTGGAGAATGCAAAGACGAAGCAGGAGCGCATGTATATCATCAATCACTTCCTGGATGGATTCAAGGGAACCGTGTTCCGTCAGACCATGTTTGCGGAGTTTGAGAAGATCGTGCACAGCAAGCTGGAGAACGGTGAACCCTTGACGGCAGACGCACTCTGCAAGATTTATCACGATCTGAATGTGCTCTATTTCGGAGAGGATATGGTGATCGACAGCGGTATTGATTTGGAGTGGGCACGTATTCCTCACTTCTATACACCGTTCTATGTATATCAGTATGCGACCGGTTTCTCCGCAGCAGCAGCACTTGCGAACCGTATTCTGACCGTTGGTGAGTCGGCTGTGAAGGACTATTTGAAGTTCCTGTCCGGTGGCTGCAGCAAGGACCCCATCGATCTGCTGATCGACGCAGGTGTGGATATGCGTACGAAGGAACCGATTGTGGCGGCAATGAAGACGTTCGAGCGTTATCTGAACGAGTTGGAAGAGTTATTGGGCTGAATGTAGGCCGACGTAAACGGAGGTAGATTTTGACAAATTACGAAGCGGTATATAACCGGACCTCAGTGCGAAAGTATAAACCGGAGTTGATTCCGGCGGAGTTTTTCCGACAGATGAATAAATTTCTGGAGAGCATGACGCCTCTTTATCCGGAGATTGGATGGAAGTTTGTCTTGTTCAATGCGATAGATGAAGAGGGCCGAACGAAAGGATTTTTCCGTGTGAAGGCACCTTACTATTTGGTGTGCTACACGACCGATGGGGAAAATGCGTGGAAGCAGGCCGGATATCTGACAGAGCAGGTGGTACTTTACCTGACTTCCCGCGGGATCGCTACGTGCTACCAAGGTGGCGCAAAAGCGGTGCTGGAGCATGAACCGGAAGGGATGAGTCAGCGGATCGTGGTTGCATTCGGGTATGCAGAAGGAGAACCTTACCGTGAAGCCGGAAGCGTGAAGAGACTTCCACTGAAGGAAACCTGTATTTTCAAGGAGGAGCCCACGGCTGAGGAGAGTATGATCCTGGCGGCAGCCCGTTTGGCACCGTCTTCCGTGAATAATCAGCCTTGGCGATTTGTAGTGTACCGAAATCGCATCCATGTGTTTGCACGAGACGGGTTGTTTGGGAAGTTGAAACTGACTCGTGAGATGTGTGACGTGGACATGGGAATCGTGCTCTACCATTTGGTGCTCGCCTGTGAGGAACTCTGGGTGGACGGTGAGTTGGTCTATCTTGAGCAGCTTGCCGGCCGGAGCGTCAAGGGAAATACTTACGTGATGAGTCTGATGATTAGAAATTGAAGCTTAATGCAAGCTCATGGATGAGTATCCAGGGCTTGCATTTTTTGGGTTTTGTGATATACTGTATCTACCTCAGAACGACATTCTATCGTTTTATTCATTTCCCGTTAGGGGTCTTTCATTTCAGTGTCTCATGTTTCGAGGCATATTTCCAAAGTTGAACAAGAGAGAAAATCGGTTACGGTGGCAGTAACTGAGAATCGATTGCATGTCAGAAAAAGGACATTCAATTTGCCGAAAAACATATTGTGGAGGAATACGATGCAGACAACAAAACTACAGGTGTATTTTCCGATGCTGAAAACTCGTCGGGAAATCTTGGAAGAAATTGGAGAAAGCGACACGCTTTGCCGGATGTTCAATTCATGGAAGAAGAAATATCAAGAAGAGTTCCTTGATTTTTGCACCGGAGCAAAGGGTGTGAAGATGCTTTATGATTCATTTGCAAAAGAACTTTTGAATCCGAGCCGGTATCCTGAACGGCTCAATGAGATTATTTCGTTATTACTGGGAACGAAAGTGGAGATTATCGATGTACTGCCGAATGAAGGAATAAGAATTGCAGCAGAGCAATCACTTTTGACGATGGATATGGTTGTCAAATTGGGAGACGGTAGTATCGCCAATGTAGAAATACAAAAAGTAGGTTACGCATTTCCGGGGCAGCGTTGCGCCTGCTATTCAGCGGATTTGTTGCTTCGCCAGTACAAGGCAATCCGGGCATCATTAGAAGAAGAAAAGTTTTCGTATCGGGAAGTGAAGAGTGTCTATTCGATTATCTTTTTTGAGAAGTCACCAAAGGAATTTCATGTAGATCAAGAGCAGTATTTACACTATTTTCAGCAACGAAGTGATACAAAGGTGGAAATGGAACTCTTGCAGAAATATGTTTTTATTACTCTTGACAACTTTATGAAAAAAAGAGAAAATAAAGATGTCAAGAGTCGCCTGTTTGCATGGCTTTTGTTTTTGGGAAGTGATGATCCGGAGGATATCATTTGGTTGATTGAGCAATATCCGGATTTCAAGGCCATGTATCAGCAAATATATGAGATCTGTGAGAATGTGGAGAATGCGATGGGGTTATTTTCGAAAGAATTGGAAATTATGGACAGAAATACTGTAAAATACATGATGGATGAGATGCAGGAAGAGCTTAATCAAAAGAATACACAGCTTGAATTGCAGAACAGAAAATTGAAACAACAGGAAAAAATGCTGGCAGAAAAAGAAGCGGAATTGCAGGCGGCACTTTCACGCATTGCACAGTTGGAGAGTGTGAAAGCATAGTTTGAAAAAGTTTCTTCAAAAAAGTAAAAAAAGTGATTGACAAATCATTTTTCCTGTAGTATTATATCATTCGTCCGTGACGAACGGACGATATGCGCGAGTGGCTCAGTGGTGGAGTATCGCCTTGCCAAGGCGAGGGTCGCGGGTTCGAATCCCGTCTCGCGCTTTCGAAAAAATAAGAATCGGTCGAAAGACCGGTTCTTATTTTTTTGTGAGCACGAGTGCTCACGAACCCATGCGAAGTCGCATGGGT
>JAFQDI010000075.1 GCA_017416055.1 Lachnospiraceae bacterium | reverse complement strand
CACTATTACGGCGGCATCAAGAAGTATCAGTGGGTGGCTACCCCGCTGGCGCTGCACGGTGTCGTGTGCAAGAAGGACGGTTCCAAAGTAAATATCGTGATTGGCGAGAAGGAAGATGATCCGGTTCTGTGCATCACCGATCTGCTCCCTCACCTTGGCGCAAAGCAGATGAGCAAGACAGCAGGAAATGTGATTGAGGGCGAGGACCTGAACGTTCTGATCGGAAGCATGCCGGTAGAGCCTGCCGAGGCGAAAGAGGACGAGACCGAGGAGGAGAAGGCTGCTCGTGAGTTGGCGATGAAGGGTAAGGTGAAGGCGAACATCCTGAACCTGCTGAAGGAGACCTACGGCATCGAGGAGGAAGATTTCTTATCCGCAGAGCTTGAGGTGGTTCCCGCCGGAGCATGTCGTGATCTCGGTATCGACCGCAGTATGCTGATGGGATACGGCCACGATGACCGTGTCTGCGGCTACACCTCTTTCACCGCAATGCTGAACCTGGATAAGTGCGACCGCACTTGCGTATGTATGTTAGTAGATAAGGAAGAGATCGGTTCCGCAGGAGCGACCGGATCTCAGTCCAAATATTTCGAGAACGAGGTTGCCGAGGTAATGAACGCCTGTGGTCAGTATTCCGAGCTGAAGCTGCGCCGTGCACTGGCAAACTCCGAGATGTTCTCCTCCGACGTGAGCGCGGCAGTTGACCCCAACTACCCCGGCGTGAACGAGATGAAGAACAGTGCGTTCTTTGGAAAGGGTCTGACGTTCAACAAGTTCACCGGTTCCAGAGGAAAGGGTGGCTCCAATGACGCGAACCCGGAATTTATTGCGAAGGTCCGCCGGATTATGGATGAGAATGAGGTTTCCTGGCAGACGGCAGAGCTGGGCCGCGTGGATGAGGGCGGCGGCGGCACCATCGCCCGCTTCATGGCTGAGTACAACATGCAGGTGGTGGACAGCGGAGTTCCCGTGCTGTCCATGCATGCACCTTGGGAAGTGGTGAGCAAGGCCGATGTTTACGAGGCGATGAAGGGATATACGGCGTTCCTCAAGAATGCGTAAAGATTGATTTTTATATATAAGGAAGAAAGATGTACTGAGGTGAGACTTGGTACATCTTTTTTTGATCAACGGAATGTTGTGCATTGCAAAATCGGAAATCATGAAAGGATAGATACCTAGCATTGTGTTTTTGCACAAAAAAAGAGAGAAAAGTTTGGTGATAAAATAGAAAATAAGCAAGATGCTGGACGGAAACGGACAATTGTGTTATAACAGAAACATCGGTTAAGTTAATTACTTAACAATTAAAGGAGGGAAAAAAATGAAACACAGAAAATCAATCGCGTTACTCTTGGCTATGGTGATGATTTTGGGCCTGCTGGCAGGCTGTGGCGGTAAGGGCGGCGACACCACCACTGAAGCACCTAAGGCAGAGAACACCACCGAGGCACCCGGCACGGAGGCACCCGGAACTGAAGCTCCTACCGAGGAGGAGACCAAGGACTACTCCATGTACAAAGTAACCGAGCCCACCACCATCGTTTTCTGGCACGCAGTTAAAGGAAATGACAAGTACTGGGATAAGGTAATTGCAGAGTTTAATGCGCTGTCTGCCGAGACGAACGTAACGGTTGAAGGCGTGAGCATCGGAAAGATGAACGACTGTAGAGATAAGCTGGTAGCAGCTCATCAGGCACAGCAGGGCGTTCCCGTGCTGACCACCATCAATTATCCCGCGACTCCTCAGTTCTATAAGAGCGGTGTCATCACCGATATCAGCGAGCTGATGGAAGCGAACGGTTTCGACTTTAGTGTTCTGCTGGACGGTGTTGTAAATCAGGTAAAGGACGGAGATGCCATGTTTGCAATGCCTTGGGGCTCCGGTGCGACGGTTTACTTCACGAATGAGACTCGGTTGGCAGAACATAATCTGGCAGAGTTCCCTGAAACGTGGGATGAGTTCAAAACTTGGACAAAGGCTGTTTATGAGGCTACCGGAAAGTCCGCAACGACCATTCTTGGTACCGGCGGAAACCTGTTAGGATCTATTCTGGTGAACTTTGGCGGAACCATGATGAAGGAAGATGATCCGACCAAGACCGGTTTTGATAACGAGCATCTGGTAACCCGCATGAAGGAGATGCAGGAATTGGTATCAGCAGGATATGTTGAGTGGGTAGATACTCAGGAAACAATGGATCTGAAGTTCCTCAATGGTGACACCATGTCCGTATATAATTCTCTGCAGTACTACAGAGATTATATCGGCGGTCAGGAAGCAATTCCCGAGGAAGGTAGATTTGATGTTGGCGTTGCATGGACTTGGGGCGATGTGAAACGAGTTGCAACCGTTGCAGGAAACTGTCTCTGTGTATCCGAGACTGTTTCTCAGATGGAAAAGAACGCAGCAGGCGTATTCCTGGCGTGGTTGCTGAACAACAAGCAGTACAATGAAGAGTGGGCACAGTTTGTTGGTAACGTGGTAATTTATAAGGACAGAGTAAATGATGCGGAGGCACTCCTGGAGATGTACAAAGATCTGCCGGGTATCGCAACTAACATTTATCCTTACCTGGAAGAACATTACGAGATGAAGCCGCAGTCTGATTTGTTTGAAACCGTTCACACGGAGATTCAGAACGCAGTTACCGAAATATATCTGTTCGAGGGTGATTTCGATGAGAGATGGGCACAGGCTATCGAAGAGATCGAGTACATTCTCGCAGGTAACTAATTAAAGGTTTCGTTTGGCTTTGATATGAAAACAAGAACAGCAGGCCTCCCGTTCGGGAGTGCCTGCTGTTCTTGTTTTGCTGGAAGCTATATTTCTGGCTTACAAAATGCTTCGAAAATAAGGTTAATGGCAGGCGCATCAGCGATACGGAGTATCATAGATTTGCCATTTTTCCACAGTGTCCGGATTAAAGGGAAGCGGAATCATGGTTCCGAATACATCTGCCACATAGAGATGCTCAGCAGATGCAAACAGTTGATTTCGATCTTTACCGATGAAACGGTCGTAATTGTATTGGTTAGAGGGCCACAGAACCACCTCGCCGTTGATCTTTGCATTTAATTCAGCGGTACCGCCAATATTGCCGTGGTGAGGTGCAGAGAATCGTTTATCCAGGTGGGATACAAATTGTCAGCGATCTCATTTTCAGCGTAGAGTGTGAAGCCCGTACTCGTTAGCTCTGTCAGAAAAGAGTCGTAACCGACACTGTCTTCCGCCGTAAAAATCAACATCTCGGCATCATCACCTCTCCGCCAGTAATTGTAGTACTCGTCATAGAGGTAGCCCGGAGTCTGGAAAAACAGGCTGTCGTCAGCCAGTTTGGAGAGATAATCGGCCTCGGCACGGGGCGCTTCGGTCGACAGTTCGTCAGAACCTTCTGTTGTGCTGTCGGCAGGGGTCTGTGTGACAGTGTCTCCGGGAACGCAGGCGCTGAGCGCGGCGATAAGAATGGTAATGTTCAGCAGGAAACACAGGGATTGGATAACATTATTTTATTTTTCTCACCCATCCGAATTCATCTTCGATCCGACCCCACTGGATGCCGGTCAGATAATCGTACAGCTT
Organism: Lachnospiraceae bacterium; assembly: GCA_017416055.1. Next base: position 311 of record JAFQDI010000075.1, on the reverse strand, counting down.
TTGGGTCAGCTCGCCGATCTCTTCGTTGTTGATCACCAACTGCTCGTCCTTGTACGCCAACATACCTACAGGGGAGATGACTGCAGCGGTTCCGGTACCGAAGACTTCCTCCAGCTTGCCGTCGCGGCCGGCCTGCATCAGATCGTCGATGGAGAGGCGCTCCTCGCGAACGGTGTAGCCCCATTTTTTCAGCACCTGGATCATGGAATCGCGGGTCACACCGGGAAGAACGGTTCCGGTGCAGGGAGCGGTCCAGATCTCACCGTCGATCTTGAACATAATGTTCATCGCGCCGACTTCCTCGACGTACT
>JAFQDI010000074.1 GCA_017416055.1 Lachnospiraceae bacterium | reverse complement strand
GATCCGGAGCATGGGATCCGCGTGGTTTGCTTTGAACAGGCCGATCACCGTGAGAACGACGGTCATGACCGCCAAAAGCAGTGCGCAGACCATGAAGATTCGTCCCAGCGGTACGGGGGCACCGCCTTTGCCGAAGGTCAGCATATTGTCGTCAAAAAGGGCGCTGCGCAGGGTCTGAGACCAGAAATTGTGGTCGGGAGCCCCGGTCGCGCCGGAGGAGGACCAGTAGGACTCAAGCCGCACGAAATCCGACAGGGCGGGCAGGCCGAACCGCTGTCCGAAGGTGAATGTGGACACATTCTGTGCGGAGCCCCACGGCAGAGCCTGAATGTAGCCGATGGGCATATCGTAGAGGATGAGATTGCGGATAGACCAGTACATTCCCAGCGGGACACAGATGACGGCAAAGATCATGAACTGAAGGATCATCTTCATCCACTGCCGGTCTTTCAGAAAACGGTAGAGGAACAAAATCGCCACCGGCGGCGCGATCAGAGCTACCGTGAGCTTGGTCATCATGCCGAGACCGATGCACAGGGCGATGCCGATGATGGCCCAAAGAGCGGGTTTTTTGTACCATTTAATCGTAAAATATACGGCCCATGCGCTGAAAGCAAGGCTTAAGGGATCGTTGTTCATCGTCACCGACAGATAATTGAACGTCGGGTGAAACGAGAAGATCGCCGTCGCCACGAGAAGCGGAAGACCGTCGATCTCAAGCTCCCTCAAAGAGAGATAAGCGCCGATCACCGCAAGACAGATGAACAGGCAGGGAAGATACTGTAATGACTCCCATGCTGCCTCATAGGTCTGACCGAGACCGGTGAAAACACCGAGGAAAACGGCAGATATCCCGTGGTAGAGCGGCGGGTTATAGAAAGACCAGATCTTCGTGGGAGAAAAATCGGGGAGCGCACGGTGCTTGAAGAGATATTCGATATACCCCAGATGGCCGGCACCAATCTTCTCCGTCGCAAGCCCCAGAAAATAGCCGATGTCATGTTCGGAGATATCGTAGGGGGCCAGATATACACAAAGAATTCTCAGCAGAGTGCCGAGTGCGATCATGGCGATGCAGAGAATGAAGACAAGATTTTGCTTGGATAGTCTATCGTTTTTGGGCATATGGACACCCCTTTCAGCATTTTGTCCGGGCGCATGGTGCGCGGAGTTATTCAATAATGTGGGTGTCAAAAGGTCTTTTGACACCTATGATATACGAATTTCTTCGCATTTCATGCTTTCGAAATTCTAAAACATTCGAAATTCGCTCATTTTTCTGCGAAAAATGGCTACTTTCTCATGTTTTTTGGGTCCCAAAGTCATGCATTTATATGCAAGCATGAAATGCATGACCTTTTGACCCGTATATCCCACATTTTATCGCATGTCCGGGGAGATTTCAATAGATGGAGGTGAACATTAAAGGAAAAATAAGGTTCTCGAGATTTTCCCCCGGTGGGGGTTGCGGTGTCACCTTTATTTTGGTATGATAAAAGATAAGACGGAAGCAGTATATTCCAAAGACGAAAGACAGTGAAACGGAGACAGCTATGCAGAGACTTCTGACCCACCACCACACCCACGACGACCATGTTCACGCGCCGCACACGCACACCCATGTGCAGCCGGACGGCACCGTGATTGAACACGCAGACCACGAGCACAGCCACGAGCACTCACACGGGTCTAGTCATGGCAGCCACGCGCACGGTCATTATCACGCGAACACGAAGTCGGTGCTGAACCGCCTGGCGAGAGCGATCGGTCATCTGGAGTCCATCAAGCGGATGGTGGAGGACGGACGCGACTGCACGGAAGTGCTGATCCAGTTGTCTGCGGTGAAGTCTGCGCTGAATAACACGGGAAAGATTATTTTGCAGGATCATATCGAGCACTGTATCGTAGATGCCATTGAATCGGGGGATCATGAGGCATTGGAGGAGCTGAACAAGGCGATTGATCAGTTCATTAAATAGTTAGAGAGTAAAATCCCATGAATTACATTGTATTGGACCTGGAGTGGAACCAGAGCCCCACCGGAAAAGAGGACGAGATGGAGGGACTGCCCTTCGAGATTATCGAGATCGGCGCAGTCAAACTGAACGAGAAATTCGAGGTGATCGGCGAGTACAGCCGCACGATCCGGCCGCAGGTGTATCGCCGCCTCCATTACAAGACCAGAGAATTGCTGCATATGAACATGAAGGAGTTGGCCCACAGCAAGCCGTTCACAGCGGTGGTAGCTGACTTTTTTGCGTGGTGCGGAACGGATTACCGGATCTGTACCTGGGGAATCACGGATTTGCTGGAGCTGCAGCGAAATATGGCGTTCTACCACTTTGCGAATCCGCTGCCCAGACCGTTGACTTACTATGATGTCCAGAAACTGTTCAGTATCGATGTGGAGGATGGACGGGTGCGCCGCGCGCTGTCGGTGGCGGCAAAGATGCTGGAGATCCCGGAGACGAGACCATTCCATCGCGCGCTGGACGATGCGGCCTATACCGCTGAGGTGCTTCGCAGACTGAATATGAAGAAGGTGGGCAGTTACCTGTCAGTGGATTATTTCAGGCCGCCGGCGAACAAGGAGGAGGAACTTTACCTGAAGTTCCCGGAGTACTCCAAATATGTCTCACGCGTGTTCAGGACGAAGGAGGAAGCTCTGTCCGACAAGACGGTGATCGCTGCGGGTTGCAGCCATTGCCGCAGTCTCGTGTGGCGAAAGATCCGGTGGTTCGCGTCCGGACCGAAGATGTATCTCTGTCTGGTATTTTGTCCGCGCCACGGATACGTGAAAGGGAAACTTCGCATCAAGCGTGTGCCGGCCGGTGTGTTTGTTGTAAAGACCATGAAGCGCACGGACGAGGACGGGGCGAAGCTGATCCGGGATCGGAAGGCGGAGATCGCGGCAAAGCGAAAAGGAAAACATAGTAAAGTGGAAATGTAGGATAGAGTCTCAAAGAAAGGGGTAGTCAAATGAAAGTTTTAAGTTTGTTCATGATCATATGTTTATTCATCTGTGGCGGTTGTTCACAGACCACCGGCGAGCAGACTCGGCCGATGGCTTATGGCTATCCGATGGTAAATCTGCCGGGTGAGGAAGAAGGCAGATACGATCCGGACGAAACGGTTTTGATGAAGTCCTATTCGGAATACCAGAAATTTCTGGAGCGGATGATGAAAGAAACCATCAGTCATGATCTGTTTTTTTCCAAATTATCCTCCTACGACAAAACCTATTTCCAGCAAAATATGCTTGTTTTTATCGGCTTCGAAGGCATGGGAACCGATTATGAATTCGAGTTAAATCATTTCGAAGTGAAGGACAACACCATACAGATAGATCTTAGGAGATGGGTTGAAGGTGCATCAGGAGATGCGATTACTTATTATGGGATTATTATCGAATTGCCCAAAACTCAGACGGCCGACGGAGTGGAGTATTCTTTTACGAAAGAAAGACCTTCGGCCACCCGTTCCGGACGAAACGATAAGGTGCTGGTGGCCGGAGTGGGAGATGTGCTGCACTGCAGTTATGAGGAGATTGCAGAAAAGCTGAACGATGCAGGCAATAATGCTGTGACGATGAAGATGATTTTTCGCAATAGCTATAAGGTAACTTATCATACTCCGTCAGCATTGTCGAATTCGGAAATCAAAAAAATAGCAGAGCAATATCGTAAACAGGTGACTGATTATTTTACGGCAAAAAATCAGGAAATCATTGATGCTCAAGACTGGACGGGGCTTGATTTGACCTTTCGGATAGATTCGTATATGCCGTGGGTGTATGTGGATTTTCCTTCAGGAATTTCAAAAGAACAGGTAGAACTGCTTCATGATCTGATGAGGGGAAACCAACAGATAAGGATGCTTATTCTTTCTCCGCAAAAATGAGAAGAACGTTTTAGAGAAAAGAAATTCTCGGTTCCTGATTGGAAAACAGTAGATTTTCACGGATTAACAGCATAGAATTGATTGATTTTTCGAGGCGGGTATTGTACACTAAACCATAGGGTTTTGTACGATGCCCGCTTACACGTATTTGCAGGTAAGAACCATGGAGGAAGAACATGACCGGAATTGAATTGAGAAAACAGGTAGTCAACAATGTCAGCAAGGTAATTATCGGAAAGGAAGACGTGATCACACTTCTTTTGACTGCACTTTTGGCGGAGGGCCATGTTCTGCTTGAAGATGTGCCGGGCACCGGAAAGACGAAACTTGCGAAGTCCCTTGCGAAGTCTCTGGACGCGGCGTTTTCCCGAATCCAGTTCACACCTGATCTGTTGCCGGGCGATATCACCGGACTGAATATCTATGATCAGAAGCGGGGAGAGTTCGTTCTGAGAAAGGGCCCCGCGTTCACGAATGTTCTGCTGGCGGATGAGATCAACCGTGCGACGCCCAGAACACAGGCGGGCCTTTTGGAGTGCATGGAGGAGCGCCAGATCACCATCGACGGCGAGACTTATCCGGCGGGAGAGCCCTTCTTCGTCATTGCGACTCAGAATCCGGTGGAGACGGCGGGAACCTTCCCTCTTCCCGAGGCGCAGATGGACCGTTTTATGATGAAGCTGTCCATGGGTATTCCCACAAAGGATGAGGAGTGTCAGATCCTTGAGCGCTACATGAAGGACGAGCCGTTGGCAGATTTGATGTCTGTCCTGTCGAAAGAGGAACTGAAACAGGCGAAGGAAGAAATCCGAGAGATTTATGTGCACCGTTGTGTGCTGGAATACATGGCGGACATCGTGGCCGCGACCAGATCGGGCGAGAATGTGCTCATGGGTGTGAGTCCTCGAGGAACGCTGGCGTTGCTGCGCTGCGTGAAGGCGTATGCGTATCTGCAGGGAAGAACCTTTGTGACGCCGGATGATGTGAAGGCGTTGGCGGTTCCGGTGCTGGCGCACCGCGTTGTGATGGGGTACGGAAAGACCAAGGAGAGCAAAGAACTGGTGAAGCGAATCGTGGAGAATACCACTGTGCCTACAGAGGGTTTTAGCTCATGAAAATCATTGGAATCGGCATCATCGCCTTTTTACTGTTTCGACTTCAGCAGATTATCTATGCAAAATATTGGGACAAAAACTTAAACGTAAAGGTTTTCTTTGCACAGTCCGTGATCACAGAGGGCGAGACCGGAGAGGTGGTGGAGATCATTGAGAACCGGAAGCGTCTTCCGTTGAGTCTGCTGAAGGTAAAATTTCAGACATCCAAATACCTGGAGTTTCCGGATACGCCGGAATTTCGGAACATGGACCAGTATTATCGGCATGATCTGTTTCGAATCGGCGGCGGTGAGCGTATTACCAGACGGCTGATTTATATCGGCGGCCGCCGCGGATATTATCATATACGAAACATCGATCTGGTGGGAGCGGACCTGCTGCTCTCCACGGAGATGTCCAAAAGCATGAGCACTTCCAGCTATCTTTATGTATATCCGAAACTGTTTGAGAGTAAGGAGTTTCTTCAATCCCTGCAGAAATTGAGCGGGGAAGTGCTGACGAAGCAGCATCTTTTGGAGGATCCCTTTGAATACCGCGGAATCCGGGAGTACCAGCCTTACGATGATATGCGCAGTGTAAACTGGAAAGCCACCGCCCGAACCGGGACGCTGATGGTCAATCAGAAAAACTACACCGCCCTGCAGACGTTGCGGATCTTTATGAATCTGGAGGACACCGGAATTTGGAAGCGAACCGAGGCGGTGGAGGCCTGCATGCAGGTCGCCATGGGACTCTCTGCCCATTTCCTGTCTCGTGGAATCAAGGTTGCCTGCTACGGAAACGGTGTCGATATTATGAATGGGAAAGCGACAACCATTGCCGGAGGAGCCGGTGCAGGACAGTTGGATACCATCAGCAAGGCATTGGCCAGGATTGATACCGACAAACCGACGTTGCCGTTTGGAGGCCTCTATGAGGAGATGCTTCTTCAGAATGCAAAGAACACCATTACAGTATTTATTTCTCCCAATGGCTATGATGATTTTTTGGCTGTGTTGAAGAAATGCGACGAGGCCGGGATGGATTATCGCTGGTTTTATCCGCATACCTTCGAACCGCCGGAAGTGCCGGAGGAAGTTCGAAACCGAGTGGAATTTCTGCGAATTGAAAGGTCATGATATGAATAATAAACGGATTGAGTACGTACAGGATATGATGATCATGATCATGAATCATTTGTTTTTGTCCGTCTTTGCGATAGGGATAGTAGGCTTGTTCAAAGAAAAATCGCTGCATTTGGAAAAATGGTGGCTTGCCTTTCTGTATCCATTGGCGTTTTATGCCGTTCGGTTATGGGTGAAGCATCTGATTCCGTTTTTGGCGCTGCATCTGCTTATCCCCGCCACTGTTTTTTGTTTACCCTTCGGACTTCTGTTCAAGCTGCCTATCTTTGTGATGGTATTCATTTATGCGCTGGTATCGATGAATATTCAGTATCGTGACGACGTGGATGTGGATTATTTTATGTCCCCGATGGGAGTCATTGGTGTGATGGGAGTGGCTTCGCTGGTGGACTATTTCATCGCAAAAAACGGATGGGAGCAGCAGTATCTGATAATGGCGGTTATCTACCTGTGCATGTATTTTGTTTGTTATTTTCTTAGTCAGTATCTGTTTGTTCGAGTGGCGAATAAAAGCAGTGCAGGGATGATTCCGGAGAAGGCGATTTTTTGTACCGGAATGCGCCAAACCATATTTTTTTCGGTAGGGAGTGCGGCGGTTCTGCTGCTAACGGCAAATATCGAATGGGTGGCATATATTCTGTCCTGGGTATGGAAAGGGGTATATTTGATCCTTGCTACGATCATTTCCTGGCTGCCGAAGGGTAACGAAGACACTGGGGTGATGGAAGAACCGGTGCGGCCGAATCGGCCCAAACCGCAGCTGCCGGATGTTGGAGAGATGGAAAATTCGATTCTGACGAAATTTTGGAAGGTACTGGAACAAATTGTCCTCATCATTCTGGTAATTGCGATTGTCCGGGTTCTTGTGGTGCTGATCAAAAAGGGCTGGAAATATCTGAAGGACAATTTTGGTCTGCTTCGCCGAAAGAAAGTGACGAAAGATAAGGAAGTGTTCGATCTTCACGAAAGCTGCTCGATAGAAAAATCGGAGAGGGCGGGAACGGACTTGTTTGCGCTCCTGAGCCCAAGAGAGCGTGTCCGCCGGATGTTCCGCAAGAAGGTTCAAAAAAACAGAGAGCGAATTATCGGTAAGCGGAGCGAAAGCGTACTGGGGACGCTCACGGCCAATGAATGTTGTGAAAAACTTTCTGATTGGACGGAAAATGCCGATGTGTTGGCGAGGGTTTATGAAAAGGCCCGGTACAGTCAGGATGAAATTACCGCGGAAGATGTGAGGCGGGCAAAAACGGTGAAGTGAGAGAATAATGTAATTATTGATGATACAGGTGAGAAAGATGGCAAAGAAGAAAAAAGCGAAACGCAGAGATGTATGGTCCAAAATACTGGTTGTGATGATCGTTGAGGTCGTTCTCATAGTGGGAATTTTTGTGGGAGTGATTCTTGCTATGATCAATCCGTTTTCCGGAAATGAGCAGGAGGATAGTACGCAGGCCACCGGAGAGAAATATACAGGAACCAATCCTGCGTTTTGGCACGAAGGAACAGAAAGCATGACTGTGACATACAGTGGAAAAACAGTGTATGCAGGAGGGCAGGTGGACCCGGAGGAGTTTGAGGTTGTTGTGCATTATAAGGATGGAACGTCGGAGGAAATCAAAGAGTACGACAGTATTATTTGGACGGATACGTTCCGTTTGGCAGAAGGTACGAATACGATCACGTTTTATTATGAAGGACTTTGGGCGAATGCTTACGTGTATGCAGTGGATGCAACCACGATGCCGTATTTGCCGTCTTATGTACTTTATGCCGGCGATGAAAAGACTTCTCAGGAGAAGGTTGACCGGATCGATCGCGGGGAATTGACCTTACAGGAAGCGGTGAAGGATATCGCGTTTACCGGAGACTCCCAGATCAAGGCACTCAGTGAGTTCAATATCTTGCCGGAAGATCAGGTCGTGGCGAAGGTTGGCGAAAGTCTGAACTACATGGAGGAAAATTTAAATAAGATTATTTCCAGAAGTTGGACGAAAAAAGCACTTGTGGTTCATTACGGAATCAACACGCTGAGTACGAACAGTGCAGACAGAGTTGCTGCGGTCGAGCGATATAAAGGACTCTTGTTGAAGCTTAAGGAAGCGCTTCCAAATACCCGAATCATTGTGAGCGGACTGTTCCCGGTAGCGGATACCATTTACCATAAGCAGATGAGATTTGCCTATATTGATGACTACAATGAACTGTTGTTTGCAATGTGCTGTGAGATCGGAGTGGAATATCTCAGCGACAATGAGTACATATCAACGCACCAGATGTATTTCTTCGGAGACGGACTTCATCTAAAAGGCAGTTTTTATACAGAATACTGGTTGAAAAACCTTCTTTTGACAATGGGGATTTAGTGGGGGGGACATTGATGAAAAAGAACAGAGGAGTCGCACAGCTAATGATTTTGCTTGCGACACCGTTAGTGATAATTGTATGCTTGCTCAGTGTACGTGTAATCGACCGTAATAACCTTGATACGTCCGGTGGACTGGACTATATTGAGGGACTGGGAACATTGAGTGTTCAGGACGTGGAGCAGAATCTGATGAACAAAACGACGGAGGAAGCGGAGGAGAGCACAGAGAGCAGCACTGAGGCAGAAACCGAAGAGAGTACCGAGGAGAGCACCGAAGAATCGACAGAGGCCAGTGGAGAAGAATCCACCGAATCCAGCACCGAGGAGCCGACCGAGGCACCTGTGCCGCCGAGCACCGAGGCGCCTGTGCCGCCGAGTACCGAGGCACCCGTGCCGCCGAGTACCGAAGCGCCTGTGCCGCCGAGTACCGAAGCGCCTGTGCCGCCGAGTACCGAGGCACCCGTGCCGCCGAGCACCGAGGCACCTGTACCGCCGAGCACTGAGGCACCGATTGTGCAGAGCCAGAGTTATGTGCCTTACGAAGTCGATCAGGCGAAGGTACAGGCTACCCTTGCCCAGTTGAATTCGTATGGTATTTGGAGTGCAGAATTTTCGAATCTGGTGAAGATGCTTTATCAGGATGCGCTGTTTGTGGGAGATTCCATCACATCGGGATTTTCCTTATATAAAGTGGTGAATGAGAACAATGTTATCGCTGAAGTTGGCGGAACTGTGTACAATCACCTTCCGAACAATCTGGAGAAGATCATTCAATACAATCCGAAAGTTTTATTCTTACACTACGGACTGAATGAGATGGCACCTTCTCAGGAGGGAATGGCGAGCGTTCTTGGCACCTATGCGAACCATATCCAGTATTTGAAAGATCGACTTCCGAACACCAGGATCATCGTTCTGGCACTCGGACCGGTGACCGACGCGGCGATTGCGCGCCAGAACCGTTTCACCTGGATCGGCGCATACAATGACTATATGAAGGCACTGTGTCAGAACATGGGAATCGGTTTTTATCAGAATGACGCATTTTTCTATGAGAGAATGCATTTATACAACAATGATGGTATCCACATCCAGTCTTCGCTCTACCGCGATTGGATCAAGGATATCACGCGAGAAATGGGGATTTATCAATGACGATTAAGATAAAAGAGATCCTGGTGGTGCTGTGCCTGGTGGTGTTTATTGTGTTGATCAACCGGCGGACGACGTATGCGGATGTGTCGGTGGATGCGATCATGGAGGCAATCCGCGAGGACGCTGATCTCGATGGGATGGAGGAGTTTTCTCCCTCAGAGATTAAAGAGCAGTTTGGAATCAATATCAATGAGTATAAAGGCGTTGCATACTACGGCCATGTTTCAATCATGGAGAGTGAAACACTTTTGGTCGTGTGTCTTCAGGACAAGGATCAGGGAGAGGGGATCATCGATACGATCACAGCGCAGAGAGACGAACTGATGGATCTGTTTCAGTCCTACGCGCCGGATCAGTATGAACTTCTCCGAAACAGCGTTCTTGTTCAGAAAGAAAATTATCTTTTATACGTTGTTTCAGATGAAGCGAAATCGATTGAAAGTGCTTTCAACGAATGCATTACGGAGTAGGAGAGAGAAATGGTATTCAGCAGCATAACGTTTTTATTTGTTTTTTTGCCGATAACACTCTTTCTATATTACATAGGAAAAAATGTTACCTACAAAAATGTGATTTTACTGATCGCCAGCCTGGTGTTTTACGCATGGGGAGACCCGGTGTATGTTATCCTCATGCTGATCAGTATTTTGTTCAATTACTATATCGGAATTGATCTGGGGCAGAAGCGCAGCAAATGGACGCTGTTCTTTGGCGTGGCGATCAATCTGCTGATTTTGGGATATTTTAAATACGCCGGATTTTTGGTAGATTCGTTCAATCAGGTAAGCGGTCTGGAGTTAAAGATCCGCGCGGTGGCGCTGCCGGTGGGAGTATCCTTCTACACCTTCCAGGCAATGTCCTATGTGATCGACGTATACAGAGGAAGATGCAAAACGCAGAACAGTTTTTTGGCATTCGCGGTGTACATCACCATGTTTCCTCAGTTGATCGCAGGTCCGATCGTGCAGTACTCGGATATTGAAGAGCAACTGCCAAACCGGAAAATTGATGCGGAAAAGTTCAGAGAAGGTATCTTCATCTTTGTCCGGGGTCTTGCAAAGAAGGTGATTCTGGCAAACTGTATTGGGAAGCTCCATGAGACGATTCTTGGATTGCCGGAGATGTCCGCGCTGACAGCGTGGATCGGAGCGATCGCGTATACGATCCAAATCTTCAATGATTTCAGCGGATATTCAGACATGGCGATCGGCCTTGGAAGAATGTTGGGCTTTGAATTTTGCGTGAACTTCGATCGTCCGTACAGGTCTCGCTCTGTCACGGAGTTCTGGAGAAGATGGCATATATCCTTGGGAACGTGGTTTCGCGAGTACGTGTACATTCCGTTGGGCGGAAACCGGGTGAAGAGATGGAAACACATTCGGAACATTTTGATTGTTTGGATGTTGACCGGCCTCTGGCACGGTGCAGCGTGGAACTTTGTACTTTGGGGAATGTACTACGGAGTGCTTCTCCTTCTGGAAAAATATGTATTTGCCAAGGTACAGGAAAAACTTCCGAAGGCACTGAGGCATGTGATCACGATGTTTGCCGTGATTCTCGGCTGGGTACTGTTCTTCAGCCCGACACTGCAGGATGCGATTAGCTACATCGGCGCGATGTTTGGCGCGGGAGTCAAGTTGGTGGACAGTCAGGGAGTCTTCTATCTGTGCGGATACGGACTGCTGATGGTGGCGGGCTTTTTACCGGCAGTGATCAGCCTTGACAAGGTTCGTGATGCTTCGCCGATTGTAAAATGGGTTGTTTACCCGGTATTGTTTGCTGTTTCAGTGGCATTTTTGGTCAGTGAAAGCTACAATCCGTTTTTGTATTTCAGATTTTAAGGGGAATGGGTATGAAAAAGTATGTGTTGAGAGTTCTCGTCCTCGCGATGCTCATCGGCGTATTCGTGTGGATGCTTGTGGATGAGGACGATCATTTTTCTGATCAGGAAAACCGAAATTTAGCCGGATTTCCGGATGTGACGGTCGAGAGTGTACTGACAGGGGAGTTTATGTCAGAATTTGAGACATATCTGGCGGATCAGTTTCCGGTGAGAAACCTTTGTATACAGGTAAAAACCTGGGTGTTTCGCCTCGCCGGCCAGCGCCAGGTCAATGACTTCTATCTTGGGGAAGACCATTATCTGATCCAGAAAGATTCCGCGTGTGACTGGGAGCAGGTTGACAAGATGGTAGGGTTGATGAATCAGCTTGCGAAGGAGCATGAGGAGATTCGGGTGAGTTTTCTGTTGGCGCCCACCGCGATGAGTGTTTATGAAGAGAAATTGCCTTACACGGCAGGTTCATCACAGCTTGAGACGATGGCGTTGATCCGGGCGGCTTTGGACAGTTCCATCAACTATATCGACGTGTACGGTGATCTGTACGCTGAGAGAGAGCTGGGAATGTATTACAAGACAGATCATCACTGGACGACGCGAGCGGCGTATACGGCGTTTGTTCAGTATGCGGAGAGTCTCGGAATAAACATTTCCGATGACGATTACGAGTTTTATCCGGTAACCAATGATTTCCAGGGAACATGCGCCTCCGGAAGTGGTATTTATGAGGCGGCAGATACGATTGAGATTTGTGTGCCGGTAGAGTCCGCCGGAACTTATGTGGTCAACTATGTGGCGGAGATGAAAAAGACGGCATCGCTGTTCGAAGGGGACAAACTGGGAATCAAGGATAAATATCAGGTCTTCATGGGAGGAAACCATGCGCAGGTGAATATCAAGACCGATTCGGGCACCGGAAAGAACCTGTTGCTCGTCAAGGATTCCTATGGAAATTGTATGGTTTCGATGTTGACACCTCATTTTGACAATATCGTGGTTGTGGATCCGAGATATTTCACCGGAGATATTTACGAAGTGATGCAGACGAACAAGATCAATGAAGTGTTATTTTTGTATAACGTAAATTCGTTCGTGACGGATAATTCGCTGGATATTATGTTGGCGAAATCGGTTGCGGAGAAATGATCGGAAAAGAAAAGGAGAGGACAGGATGTATTCGTTAAGTTTCACGACAGAAAAAAACATCAGTTATGAGTTTGCAGAGATTTCTCCGGAAAGCGGAGAATATAGACAAGGCTCCGCGGTGGTATCGGTGAAAAAGAAGGGTAATTGTTCCAAAATCACGATCACGGTTGAAGGGGACAGGGTAAAACAGATCTCTCATGTGTATACCACAGCTCTTCGCAACTTCAATCAGATCATTGCGCCCGACAGCGGAAGAGAATTTTATCCGTCCATGCAGCCCATGCATTACTGGCGAAAGAAATTTTCGTCGAGAGTGTTTGATGTGAAGAATCCAATTTTTGTTTTCTGCGGTCAGGACAATTGTGCGAGTGTATGTTTTGGCGTGGTCGGAAAGGATTATGAGCGGGAGTTCAAAACGCTGAATCCCCATTTTGAGAGGGCTCTTTCCATGGTTGATGGGGTGCTTTCTCTGCAGATCACAGGTGATGTTCCCGAAGCGTATCGGGAGGACATTTTTACGGAAGGGATTTATCTGATCGATGAGCGTGAGGATACCGGTATCCCATGGACAGAGGTAATGCGTGAGTTTCATGAGATTCGTCGGGATTGGGAGCAGATCGCCTTTCCTTATACGAAGAAAAGTTTGTACCCCGTCTGGTGCAATTGGCAGGCTTGGGATTCCGCTGATGCAGATGAGAAGATTGTGCTGGACAATGTGGAAGAGGGCGTGAAGCTGGGGATTTACAATTACATTATTGATGACGGTTGGTTTGGACCCGGGCTGGACAGTGCGTTGGGCGTTGAACTGAACATTGGTGACTGGGAGAGTGACCCGGAAAAGTACCCGGACATGAGGCGGCTGTCCGAGGCAATTCACGAAAAAGGTGGCCGGTCGATTATTTGGTGTGCGCCGCATGCGGTCGGTGACGGCGCAAAATGCCGGGAAACGAGAAGAAAATACCTGATGGCTGACGCTGACGGTAAGCTGGTATATACCGGAAATGGATTTAATCTACTTTGCCTGAGAAACCCCAAAGCCCGCGAGATTATGGCGGATATCTGCGTGCGTCTTGCCGAAGCGTATGACACGGACGGCGCAAAGTATGATTTATTCAACTGTATTCCGGACGTGGAGTGCTGCTGCAAAGACCATGAGCACGATACAGAGTCCATGATTGTGGGTCTGGAAAGGACGATGGAACTGATCTGGAGAAAAGTGACGGCGAAAAAGCCTGACTATATTGTAGAGCTGAAGCAGAACTACGGAGGGAGCAAATTGTCATCTTTTGGTACGATGATGAGAGCAGGCAACACACCGTTTTGTCCCCAGGGAAATTTTCTCAGAACAGCGTATATTCAGGGTTATACACCTTATGCGGCAAACGATTATCAGAGTATCACCAATGAAGAGTCGCATCTTTCCACTGCCAGGGTTATCATTAAGATGCTGGCGGTAGGTGTGCCCACTTATTCGATGGACATCTGTTTGTTGAGTGAGGAGAAGAAACAGATTCTTCGCTTCCTGAACAACTGGTATATTGACAATATCGTCGAAAGAGACAATTACAAACGTCGTGCACTAGATGGTATGCTGGATACCTGGATGATCGAGGGAGGGCGTGAAAATCTTTACTTCATGCTCAATTCCGCGAAGGAGTTAACCGTAGAAGGAAAAGATTTCCAGGTGCTGAATGCTTCTATGCATCAGCAGATTTTGTTGACCTCGAAGGAAGAAGCGAGATATCAGCTCCAGTTGTTTGATCATGCAGGAAGACTGATTGCTGAGTATCCGGATGTTTCGTTGGGCAAAGCCCTGGCGATCGATCGGGAAGTAGTGCTGATCAAGGGAAAGTGTATAATCAGGGGTTGACATTCTGCCAACCCCCATTTATAATAGGTACAATATTTAATCAAAGACACTGAAGGAGACAGTAGGATAAGCGAATGGCATCAGCGAGCCGGGGGTGGTGTGAGCCCGGAGTCGGAAGCCTATCTGAACATCACTCCCGAGTCGCAGACCGAACCCTGTTGGAAGTAGGCTCTGACGGTATTCCGCCGTTACCGGAAACCATATCCCTCGCGCCGAGAGGAGGCGGGATGTATGTCGAAATAGGTGGTATAGCAAAGCAGCCCTTTGTCCTATGGAGGAGTCAGGGCTGCATTTTTATTTCCCGGAGTGGTTGGTGGAACTGCCGCAGGCAGTCGGGAGGATGACGGTGCGCAGGATTGTGTATGAATTGCCAGCGAGCAAAAGGTTACCTCCCAAAATTCTACCCGAACAAACCCCTAACCACCCGCGGACGTTACCGCGGGCTGGTCTTAACGGGGCAATCGGGATCGACATTTTGTCCGGAAATCCTTTTTACCCACCGGCAATATAATGCGTTTTGTGCGCACCGGTCGAGGTGATGATCTGCCTGCGGGCAGTTCCACCAATTACTCTCCGGCAAATGCGAAACGCAGGCTGGAGAGAAGTAAGGCGCTGACGCGCTCGTGCGGACAAAGGACTGCTTTGAGGGGCGGTTGTAATGTGAAGACCATGACATCGGGAATGTTAGAATTGTATGGAGGAAGAGAAATGTACAAGAAAGTTTCTGCGGATCTGCGATTTATGGAGAGAGAAAAGGAAGTTGAAAAGTTCTGGAAAGAGAATCGGATCTTCGAGAAGAGTATGGAAAACCGCAAGGAGGGCCCTACCTATACCTTTTATGACGGCCCGCCTACCGCGAACGGTAAGCCCCATATCGGTCACGTATTGACCCGTGTTATCAAGGATATGATCCCCCGTTACCGCACGATGAAGGGATATATGGTTCCCCGTAAGGCCGGCTGGGATACCCACGGTCTGCCCGTTGAGCTGGAGGTGGAGAAGCTTCTGGGTCTGAATGGTAAGGAGCAGATTGAGGAGTACGGCATGGAGCCCTTCATCTGCAAGTGTAAGGAGTCTGTTTGGAAGTATAAGGGAATGTGGGAAGATTTCTCCGGCACCGTTGGTTTCTGGGCGGACATGGATGATCCTTACGTTACCTATGATGATAATTTTATCGAGTCCGAGTGGTGGGCACTGAAGCAGATTTGGGATAAAGGTCTGCTTTACAAGGGATTTAAGATCGTTCCCTACTGCCCTCGCTGCGGTACCCCCCTGTCCACCGCAGAGGTGTCGCAAGGGTATAAGACCGTGAAGGAGCGCTCCGCGATTGTTCGCTTTAAGTGCGTTGGTGAGGATGCATTCTTCTTAGCATGGACCACCACCCCCTGGACTCTGCCCTCTAACGTGGCACTCTGTGTAAATCCTTCCGATACTTATTGCAAGGTAAAGGCTGCGGATGGATATACTTATTATATGGCGGAGGCATTGCTCTCCAATGTACTCGGCAAACTTGGCTCTGAGGAGACTCCCGCTTACGAGGTGCTGGAGACTTACGTTGGTAAGGATCTGGAATACCGCGAGTATGAGCCGTTGTTTGCATGCGCAGGCGAGGTTGCTGCAAAGCAGAACAAGAAAGGCTTCTTTGTGACCTGCGACGACTATGTTACTATGTCCGACGGTACCGGCATCGTACACATTGCCCCCGCTTTCGGTGAGGACGATGCGAATGTTGGCCGCAATTATGATCTGCCCTTTGTTCAGTTCGTTGACGGCAAGGGTGAGATGACCGCAGATACCCCTTACGCAGGTACCTTTGTGAAGAATGCAGACCCTGCGATTTTGAAGGATCTGGATGCAGAAGGAAAGCTGTTTGACGCGCCGAAGTTTGAGCATGAGTATCCTCATTGCTGGCGCTGTGACACCCCCCTGATCTACTATGCGCGTGAGTCCTGGTACATTCGTGAGACCGCTGTCCGCGATGACCTGATCCGCAATAACAATACCGTAAACTGGATCCCCGAATCCATCGGCAAGGGCCGTTTCGGCAACTGGCTGGAAAACATTCAGGACTGGGCAATCTCCCGTAACCGTTACTGGGGAACTCCTCTTAATATCTGGGAGTGCGAGTGCGGTCACTTTGAGAGTGTTGGCAGCCGCGCTGAGCTGGCAGAAAAGAGCGGTAATCCCGATGCGGCAAAGGTAGAGCTCCATCGCCCTTACATCGATGAGGTGACCTTCCCTTGCCCCAAGTGTGGCAAGACCATGAAGCGTGTGCCTGAGGTAATCGACTGCTGGTTTGACTCCGGAGCGATGCCCTTCGCACAGCATCATTATCCTTTCGAGAATCAGGACCTGTTCGAGCAGCAGTTCCCTGCACAGTTCATCTCCGAGGCGGTTGACCAGACCCGTGGTTGGTTCCATTCCCTGATGGCGATCTCCACCCTGCTGTTCAATAAGGCGCCTTACGAGAACGTTATCGTTCTGGGTCATGTTCAGGATGAAAATGGTCAGAAGATGAGTAAGTCTAAGGGCAATGCGGTTGATCCTTTCGACGCGCTGGAAACCTACGGAGCAGACGCGATCCGCTGGTACTTCTATATTAATAGTGCACCCTGGCTGCCCAACCGTTTCCACGGCAAGGCGGTAGTCGAGGGACAGAGAAAATTCATGGGTACTCTTTGGAATACTTATGCATTCTTTGTGCTTTATGCGAATATTGATGGATTTGACGCCGGAAAATATACTCTTGATGTGGATAAACTGGGCGTTATGGATAAGTGGGTACTCAGCAAGCTGAACACCCTGATCAAAGACGTTGACTACAATCTGGAAAACTACCGCATCCCCGAGGCAGCACGAGCGCTGCAGGACTTCGTGGATGAGCTGAGCAACTGGTACGTTCGCCGCAGCCGTGAGCGCTTCTGGGCAAAAGGTATGGAGCAGGACAAGATCAATGCATACATGACCCTGTACACTGCGTTGGTGACCGTTGCGAAGGTGGCAGCACCCATGATCCCCTTCATGGCGGAGAATATTTACCGGAACCTGGTTTGCACCTCCGATGCAAGTGCGCCTGAGAGTGTTCACCTGTGTGACTTCCCGGTGGCAGATGAGTCCCTCATCGATCCGGAGCTTGAGCAGAACATGGAGGCCCTTCTGGATATCGTTGTCATGGGCCGTGCGTGCCGCAACACCGCAAACATCAAGAACCGTCAGCCCATCGGAAAGATGTTCGTGAAGGCAGATTTCAGCCTGCCCGAATTCTACACCGAGATCATTGCCGACGAGCTGAATGTAAAGAAGGTAGAGTTTACCTCCGATGTGAGAAGCTTCACGTCCTACCAGTTCAAGCCTCAGATGCGCACCGTCGGACCGAAGTACGGTAAGCTCCTCGGCCAAATCAAGAACAAGTTAGCCGAGGTAGACGGAAACGCAGCGATGGACGAACTGAACGAGAAGGGCGCACTGACCTTCAATCTCGCAGACACTGAGGTGGTTCTGACGAAGGATGATCTGCTCATCGATTCCGCTCAGATTCCCGGATACGTGTCCGAGTCTGATCAGAAGATGACCGTTGTGCTGGATACAAACCTGACTGAGGAACTGATCGAGGAAGGTTTTGTCCGCGAGATCGTCAGCAAGATCCAGACTATGCGTAAGGAGGCCGGCTTCGAGGTGATGGATAAGATTCGTCTGACCCTGACCGGCAGCGAAAAGCTGGCAGCGATCTTCGAAAAGAATGTTGAAACCATCAAAAACGATGTTTTGGCGATAGAAGCGGTGGTTGGAACCGGATCCGGATACGAAAAAGACTGGACAATTAACGGAGAATCTGCTACAATCTCAGTGGAGAAATTAGTTTAGTAAAGTTTCGTATCGTATAAATGGAAACTATATGGAGGACATCATGGCAGAAATCAGCAACATGGGATTCAACAAAGAAGCATTCAAAAAAGAGGTAGTAAGTAACGTCAAGAGTATTTACCGTCGCACCATAGACGAGGCAACGCCCAAGCAGATCTTTACTGCGGTTGCCTACGCGATCAAAGAAAATATTATGGACGCGTGGATTGCGACGCACAAAGAGTATGACCGCTCCGACGCGAAGATCGTTTACTACCTGTCCATGGAGTTTTTGATGGGTCGTGCTTTGGGCAATAACCTGATTAACATGACGGCATACGGTGAGGTGAAGGAAGCGCTGGAGGAGCTGGGCATCGATCTGAACGTGATCGAGGACCAGGAGAGAGATTACGCACTGGGTAACGGTGGTCTAGGTCGTCTGGCAGCCTGCTTTTTGGATTCCCTGGCTACCCTGGGCTACCCGGCATACGGCTGTGGCATCCGTTATCAGTACGGTATGTTCAAGCAGCAGATCGTGGACGGCTATCAGGTGGAGGTTCCCGATGAGTGGCTGAAGGATGGAAACCCCTTCGAGGTTCGCCGCGAGGAGTACGCGACCGAGGTGAAGTTCGGCGGCTACGTTCGCGCGGAGGCTGACGGAACCGGCAGATACTTCTTCAAGCAGGAAGGTTATCAGTCCGTGAAGGCGATCCCCTATGATCTGCCCATCATCGGTTACGGCAATAATGTGATCAATACCCTTCGCATCTGGGACGCAGAGCCCATGGTGAAGTTCAATCTGGCTTCCTTTGATAAAGGTGATTACCGCAACGCAGTAGAGCAGGAGAACCTGGCGAAGAATATTGTCGAGGTTCTGTACCCCAATGACAACCATTACGCAGGTAAGGAGCTGCGCTTAAAGCAGCAGTACTTCTTCATCTCCGCCAGCGTTCAGCGCGCGATAGCTCGCTATAAGGAGACTCACGGCGGCGATGTTCGTAAGCTGTACGAGAAGGTTTGCTTCCAGTTAAACGACACCCATCCTACGGTGGCGATCCCCGAGCTGATGCGCATCCTGATTGATGAGGAGAAGCTTACCTGGGATGAGGCATGGGAGATTACCACGAAGACCTGTGCATATACCAACCACACCATCATGGCGGAGGCACTTGAGAAATGGCCCATCGAGCTGTTCTCCAGACTGCTTCCCCGTATCTACCAGATTGTCGAGGAGATTAACCGCCGCTTTGTGAACAAGGTGCGCGAAATGTACCCCGGCAACGAGGAGAAGGTCCGCAAGATGGCGATCATTTACGATGGACAGGTGAAGATGGCTCACATGGCGATCGTGGCCGGCTTCTCCGTGAACGGTGTAGCTGCCCTGCATACCGAGATTCTGAAGAAGCAGGAGCTCAAAGACTTCTACGAGATGATGCCTGCGAAGTTCAATAATAAGACCAACGGTATCACCCAGCGCCGTTTCCTGCTCCATGGAAATCCTTTGGAGGCAGAGTGGGTGACCAGCAAGATCGGTGACGAGTGGATCACTGACTTGCCCCACATCAAGAAACTGGCTGTCTACGCAGACGATGAGAAGTGCCAGCAGGAGTTCATGAACATCAAGTATCAGAATAAACTCCGCCTGGCTAAGTATATTAAGGAACACAATGGTATCGATGTGGATCCCCGATCCATCTTCGATGTACAGGTAAAGCGTCTCCACGAGTATAAGCGTCAGCTCTTAAACATCCTGCATGTAATGCACCTGTACAACCAACTGAAGGATTATCCGGACATGGAGTTCTACCCCAGAACCTTCATCTTCGGCGCGAAGGCGGCTGCAGGCTATCACACTGCGAAGCTGACCATCAAGCTGATCAACTCCGTGGCAGAGGTAATCAACAACGACCGCTCCATAGGTGGAAAGATCAAGGTGGTCTTCATTGAGGACTACCGCGTATCCAACGCAGAGTGGATCTTCGCAGCCAGCGATGTCAGCGAGCAGATCTCCACGGCCAGCAAGGAGGCATCCGGTACCGGTAACATGAAGTTTATGTTAAACGGTGCCCTGACGCTGGGAACCATGGACGGCGCGAACGTTGAGATCGTGGAGGAGGTTGGAGCAGAGAATACGTTCATCTTCGGTCTGACTTCTGACGAAGTGATCAATTACGAGAAGAACGGTGGTTACAACCCCATGGATATCTTCAACAGTGACCAGGATATCCGCCGCGTGCTGATGCAGCTCATCAACGGATTCTACTCTCCCGATGATCCCGAACTGTTCCGTCCGCTTTACAACTCTTTGTTGAACACCCTGACCACCGATGTGGCAGACCGCTACTTCATCCTGAAGGATTTCCACTCCTACGCAGATGCGCAGAGAAGAGTGGAGGCGGCTTATCGAGATTCCAAGTGGTGGGCGAGAGCGGCAATCTTGAATATCGCTTGCTCCGGAAAGTTCACCTCCGACAGAACTATCCAGCAGTATGTGGATGAGATCTGGAAGCTGGAGAAGATTAAGGTGGAAATTTGAGCATGAACAAAAAGCATATTCTCATCATTGCCGGAAGTGTTTTGCTTGTTGTACTGTTTGTTTTGGCGTGGCGGATAAATCGTTTTCATACACTGCCGGAGATAGATAATTCGTTATCTGTTTCTATACAGCGACGGACGACAGGAGAAGATGGAAATCCCACGGTAGAAAATTATGATTTTAACATACCGGCTGGGGAGGCAGTGTTAGAATATTTTTCGGAGTGGTTTGATAAACTGAATTTTCGCACTTGTCTTGGACGGTCAACGGTAGACGCGGGGTTGACACAGTTTTCCGTCATGTATATGAGTGGCGCTGAATTGGAACATTCGGTGATTCTTAGGTTTGATGATGCGTCGGATTATCTTCATTTAAGTGTCATTTCTGCGGAAAACGGTAAAGTAAAAGAAAGCTCATCTGTGTTGAAATCGAATGAGATGGATAAGTGGAGAGAGGAATTTTATGATCTGCTTAGGCAATCAACGGATTATCTGAAACAATGATGAGAATAGAAAATAATGACATAAGCCACTTTATGCGGCGGGGAATATTTAAAACTTTTTATAGAAACTATTGAAAAATGATTTGAAAAACAATAAAAAAACCTTGACTTCCATACGCACTTGTGCTACAGTATAGGGGCGTATGGAAGACCGAGGTCTTTTTTTTTGACCTCAAAACACACGAATACTGATATGGAGGTGGAAGTTGTGCGTGTAAGAATTACATTGGCATGTACTGAGTGCAAGCAGAGAAATTACAACATGACCAAGGAAAAGAAGAATCATCCTGAGCGTATGGAAACCAAGAAGTATTGCAGATTCTGCAAGACCCACACAATGCATAAGGAGACGAAGTAATTCGTTTTCCGCGGAAAGTGAGTAGAGTTATGGGAGAAACAACTAAGAAAGAAATTAATCTTGAGAAGAAGCCGAAGAAGAACGTCTGGAAGACGCTGAAGGCTGAGTTCAAGAAGATCATCTGGCCGGACAAGCAGACTCTGAAGAAGAAGACTGTGGCTACGATCGTTGTTTCTGTGTGCTTGGGCGCATTGATTGCACTGATTGATTTTATTTTCAAGTCAGGCATCAATTTGATTATCCAGTAAGGACAAGGGTGATTTGATTATGGCAGAGGCAAATTGGTATGTAGTTCATACCTATTCAGGTTACGAGAATAAGGTCAAGGTCGATCTTGAGAAGACGATTGAAAACAGAAATCTTCAGGATCAGATTCTCGAGGTGGCAGTGCCGCTTGAGGACGCTGTGGAAGTAAAGAACGGTGTGCGCAAGCAGGTTCAGCGGAAGCTGTTCCCCGGATACGTTCTGATCAATATGGTGATGAACGATGAGACCTGGTATGTTGTCCGCAACACCAGAGGCGTGACCGGATTCGTTGGACCGGGATCCAAGCCGGTTCCGTTGACTGCCGAAGAGATGAGACCCCTGGGCATTCAGGAAGGTAAGATTGAGGTTGATTTTGAGGTGGGCGATGCAGT
>JAFQDI010000073.1 GCA_017416055.1 Lachnospiraceae bacterium | reverse complement strand
TCGTCAGGTAGCAAAGGCCGAAGCGGATACCGGAGAGAAAGAGGACGGGAAAAACGGCAAAAACAGTGGTGAAGGGGAAGTTGTCAAGGATGTAAGCGATAAAGGCCTTCTCGAGGCTGTTAGCCGCCTTAAAAAGGGAATGGTGCTGCCGGTCGAAGGCTTTTCCATCAAAGACGGAGAGACTTCGCCGCCCAAACGCTACAACTCCGGTTCGATCATTCTTGCAATGGAAAACGCAGGTCAGTTGATTGAGGACGAGGAGTTGCGTGCACAGATCAAGGGAAGCGGTATCGGAACCAGTGCGACCCGTGCGGAGATTTTGAAAAAACTGGTACAGAACGGTTACCTGCAACTGAACCAGAAAACGCAGATCATTTCTCCGGCACTTCTGGGAGAGATGATTTTCGATGTGGTGAATGCTTCGATCCGTCATCTGCTGAATCCGGAACTGACCGCCAGCTGGGAAAAGGGCCTGACCTACGTGGCAAACGGTGAAATAACCGAGGAAGAGTACATGGTGAAGCTGAGAGATTTCATCATGCGCCGGACCGGGAATGTGATGAATTTGAATAATGCGGGATATGTCAGTGCGTTTTATCAAGCAGTAGAACCGTTTTACCGGATCACCGGGAAATGTGTAGGCAAAAGAACGGAAAAAGGCTCTGAGAAAAGTAAGAAAAAAGAATAATAATAAAAAAAGAGAAGCGCGAGTGATGCCGGATGTAAACAGACTTGGACATCGTCGCGCTTCATTTTTATTCCAACATCACCGTAAACGGCCCGTCATTCACAAGTGCCACCTTCATATCCGCACCGAAGGAGCCATGCTCAACGCGAGGGATCTCCTTCCGGCAACACTCGATAAAATACTCATACAGTTCCTCTGCGAGGGCTGCGGGAGCGGAGCTGGTGAAACTGGGACGGTTGCCGTGGCTGCAGTCTGCGTACAGTGTGAACTGAGAGACGATGAGCAGGGAACCGTTCACATCGCGGATGGACAAATTCGTCTTGCCATTTTCGTCCGCGAAGATGCGCAGGCCGAGAAGTTTTTTCACCAGGCGGTGCACCGTGTCTTTCGTGTCTTCCGGGCCGACACCCAATAAAACGAGGTAACCATTATCGATGGAGCCGATTACGTCCCGGTCGACGGTGACGCTGGCAGAAGTAACACGTTGGATTAATACTTTCATAAGAGTCCTCCTAATTTGCTAACGTTATCTTAAGTTTATCATCGTAGATCTTAACCGGGATTTCTGCGGAAAGAGGGAATATTCGAGGCATAAGACCGTCTTCGGGGAAGTAGTAGCACACGACACGCTCGCCCTGCGGATCAATGATCCAATATTCCTTCACACCTGCCTGAACATATTTGAGAAGCTTGGTGCCGGTATCCAACTTCTTGCTGGACGGGGAGAGAACCTCCGCAATAAAATCCGGTGCTCCGAAAATACGATCGCTGTGGATTTTTTCTTTATCACACACGACAAGGAAATCAGGCTGAACCATCGTGTAATCGTCGCAGTTCAACTGAACATCTAACGGCGCGGGAAATACGTTACAACTTCCTTTGTGAGATCGGATATGGCTGTAAAACTGGAAGACGAGCTCACTGACTGCCGTCTGGTGAGCGGAAGACGGGCTGGCCATATCATAAAAGACACCGTCGATCAGTTCACATCGACGCTCAATCGGCTGGCGATAGTAATCGTCCAAGGTCATGGGGCGATAATGGGAGGATGCGGAATAAGCGACAGATGGTTCCCGAATCATCTTCAGTGTCCGCGGAAGTTCCTCAGCCATCTCAAATGCCTGTTCAAGTGCGTTCATCGTGTCGTAGCGGGGAGATGTGGTTTCACCGCTCAGAATCTTGTTGATCGTGCCGACTGGAACGCCGGAGCGCCGGGAAAGTTCTTCGGTGGTCCATCCCATTATTTTTTTCTTTTCAATCAATATGTCACGATACATCATTCCTCCCCCTTTCTCCACCTCTAGTGTATCTCTTTTTTCTTTCCTCGTCAAGGCTATATTCCCGACAATGGATAATTTTTCTCCCGTTTTTGAGTAATTTCAAAAACGGGGTAGAAGTTTAAACGGCAGCAGGAGGATCTGTATTCGGAGGAAAGCGTTGGTCCCATATTCGCTACTGTGATAAAATAAAAACTTTACATCCTACTTGTTTCGCCTTATAATAGATGCGGAATGAAAAGATTTGTTTCTTGTAAAAAAGCGTAGGTTGGAACATGCAACTTTAGGTTGCATCGCTTCCATGCCAAAATGGTGGAGTGCAACCGTATATTTTTGATATTCTAAATACACGAAATAACCCTGTTTTGTGTATTTGGGATTGAAGACAGACGGAATATCAAATCAGAAAGGCGGTTGTAAAGATGACACATGATGAGCAGTTGATGAAGTTTAGTGAGCAGTTGGTAAAATTAAGAAAAGAAAAAGGAATTTCGCAGGAAGCACTGGCTGAGGTGATCGGCGTGTCAAGGCAGGCAATCTCCAAGTGGGAAACGGGAGCGACGCAACCGGAGATGAGTAATATTATCCGGCTCTGCGAGATACTTGAAGCAAGTCCAAATGTATTGTTTGGGTTGGAGGAACCAAAAGCGCCGGCATCAGGTGTGGTTTCAGCGGACACTGAAAATGACAGTCTGACGAAGGAAACAAATAGTAATCGAAAGACGGTAATGATTGCTCTTTCGGTCTGTTGTATTCTTTTTGGAATGCTGCTCGGATTTCTTGTAAAATCGATTTCACTCAGAGAAGAACACCAACCGGATATTCCGATTGAATTTTCTGTGGATGGATATGATCTGCGTTCCGAAGCGAATGCAGATGGAGTGAAGACATTTCGATTGAATTTTACATCAAATGTAAGCAATCCGGAATATGAGTACAAGATTATCGTGACGAACCATGAGGGAGTCGGCAGAGAATTTGGGGTTAGTGCAGTTTCTGACGGCGTATATACCGGAACCTTTCAAGTTGCTATCGGATATGATCATTATCTGATTTCAGTCAGCGTCAGTGTCGGGGAAAATACGTATACAGATTCGATTATCAAGTTGTCGGACATCAGCGAAATCGGTTATTTGTGGGAAGAATTAGGCGATTGATCATCGTTTATTATGTTTTAGGAGGATTTGAGAATGAAAAAAGAAATTACGATTAATGAATTGTACAGTTTGGAGCATACGCTGGCGAAGCCTATGCTTGAAAAGTACACCTACCCGTGGGAGGCTCTGGCGGAAATCGGTGACTTTATTCTGGCACTGGGAGCGACGCTGCCTTCAGACGAGTATGATAAGGTAGGAGAAAATGTGTGGATCGCAAAATCCGCAAAGGTTGCACCCACCGCCCATATCAATGGTCCTGCGATCATCGGAAAGGAGACGGAGGTTCGCCACTGCGCGTTCATCCGCGGAAATGCACTGGTGGGTGACGGAGCTGTTGTGGGAAACTCCACCGAGCTGAAAAACGTGATTTTATTTGATAAGGTACAGGTACCCCATTATAACTATGTGGGTGATTCGATTCTCGGTTATCGCGCACACATGGGAGCAGGTTCCATCACGTCCAACGTGAAGTCAGATAAGAAGAATGTCATCATCAAGGACGGCACGGAGCTGATTGCCACCAATCGAAAGAAAGTCGGTGCGATGTTAGGTGATGATGTAGAGGTCGGATGCGGTACGGTATTGAATCCGGGAAGTGTGGTGGGAAAGGGAAGCAATATCTACCCCTTAAGTATGGTGCGCGGCGTGGTGAAGGCGAACTCCATCTATAAAAAGCAAGGTGAAATCGCGGCGAAATACGAGTAAGCTCATTCAATTGCGCATTTGCAACCGTAAGGTGCGCAATTGTCAACCCGCTGGTATAGTATTTTTTCGGTGTTTTCGCTAAACTAAATCTGCGAAAGGAGGTAATTCCATGACTCTTGGAGAAAAGTTATACGAGCTGCGAAAAAAACATGGCCTGTCTCAGGAGCAGTTGGCGGAGGCACTGAATGTCTCACGCCAGTCCATCAGCAAGTGGGAGGGCAATGTGACCTATCCGGAGAGCGATAAGCTCATCGCGCTCAGCGACTATTTCGGTGTCAGTCTGGATTATCTCATGAAAGCGGATTGGAAAAGCGAGACAACAGGAGACATTCAAGTTCAAACTCCGGTCAGCGTTGAGACGGTGGATAATCTGGCTGAGGACACACAAAAGAACGATCAGTCCCAAAAGCAGACACCTCTGCTTGCCGGTATCACGATCTGTATCGCCGCTGTGATCGGTCTGATCTGGTTTGGGCTGGTGAGCTTGTTTTTGCCGGACTCTTACGAGCAGATCGGTGCGTCTTCGATCATTCAATTGAACGGAACGGCACTTTTGGTGTTGTTCTTTTTCGGACTATTGATCATCGGGATTTCTCTGATTGTCCGCTTTCTCCGCAGAAAATAGAGGAGGTTGTGACAGATGAGCGAGAAAAAGGGCAGGAGATGGATGAAGGCTCTGATCGGAATATGCACCGTGGCTTTGTTTTTGGCTTCGGTTTATTTGGTCGGAACCGGGCTGATGAAACGAACAGACGTGTTTGTTGGCGAGTATTCGCTGTCCGATGATGGAGAGACGATGACGGTGAGAGCAGGTGTAGCCGGTTCCATGGGCTATATCCGCGACGTCTCGGTGAAGCAAAAAGGAGACGGACTGTATCTTACCTTTTATTCCACATTCGGAGGGCTGAACAGTAGCTTAGGGGCGCGCAGTGAGTTTGGTTTCCCGGTGAGTGACGAAATCACGGAGATCTGTGTTTACCGTGGAAACGGTGAGTTCGAGGCCGTTTTGCGAATAAATCCCGACACAGAACGATGGGAGCGTTCAGATTGACGATTAATTAGAATTTTAGATAAAAAGTACTTCACAATTAAGAAAAAGCGTGCTATAGTAGTAGATGAAATGAATACAGAGTAGAAATACATGCGTCAAGTGCCTGAAGGACGGGGAGTTGCCTTTGGGACGAAGCCTGCGAGAGCGAGGCTGCGGTATGTATTTCGCATCCCGCTGTTTGCCTACCTACGATAGACGAAAAGACTCCCGGAGTGACTGTATCCTCAGTCATTCCGGTTTTTGTTTACAGACAGGACTGCACCGGTTCCGGAGTAAACGTCTCTTTTTGCGCTGATGGGCATACAGACAGCACATTAAGCTATGCGGTATTATCCGCGGAAAGAAGGAGACGTATGATGAAAAGAAAATGGAAGGCGATGGACCTGGCGGTGATGGGCCTGTTAATTGCGCTCACAATCATTGCCAGCAAGTATCTGAAGATCGAGATTGGCACCATGTACCGGGTTAATTTCAGCAGTGCATTTATCATGCTGAGCGGTATCTGGCTGGGCCCGATCGGAGGAGCGTTTGTCGGTTTGGTTTCGGATTTGCTTGGCTGTTTGATGGCTGCTTATCCGATTAATATCCTTTACACCTTGATGCCGGTGATGATCGGCGTGTTTAGTGGATTGGGAGAGCCGCTGTTTAGAAATGTTAAGAATAGACCTGTGCTCAGTGTATTTGTCTATGGTTTGTTTATTCTGGTTCTTACCTTTGTTGCTTCTGCACTTTACGGGACATGGGCATTGAGTGTATATTACGGTACGCCGTTTCTTGTGAATTTCCCGGGTAGAGTGGCTCAGGGACTGATTACCACTGTGTTGAACACTACTGTGGTTTATCTCCTGTACAGAAGTCCTGTAACGGCTATGCTGAACGGTCAAACCGGACGCACCGAAAAATAATTAGACTTTGCGTGGCTGAGTGGAGGATTATTCCCGTTCACTCAGCCACATATTGATTTGTGCTCCGATCAGCACAATATTCATACAGACGTAGATCCATAAGCATAAAAGTATCAGTGCAGTCATGCTCCCGTAAATGTGTGCATAGTTGGAAAAATTGTCGATATAAATCGAATAAAAAAAGGAAAACAGTACCCAGCCGAGGGCGGCGAACACCGCTCCCGGCAGTTGTTTTTTGTAGGAGAGTGGGCGATTCGGAAGAACCTTGTAAAGCAGAGAAAAGAACAGGGTAAGAATCGCAATTGATAAAAACGAACGCAGGTTGATGATGAAAGCGGTGATCTGTCCAAGGAGAGGAAACGTGTGCGTGAGAAGGATCTGAAGGCGGTTGCCGAAGACCAACAGGATCAGACAGAGCAGCACGATCACGATAAAGGCCAGTGTATAACCGACGGCCAACAGTCTGCGAACCAGAAAGTGACGTTTTTGATCCACTTGGTAGATTTGATTTAGTCCTAAT
>JAFQDI010000072.1 GCA_017416055.1 Lachnospiraceae bacterium | reverse complement strand
CGGATGGGAATACAATACAGACCGTTATCTTGGTGTTGAGATCGACCATATGCTCATGACCGGCGAGGAGTATCAGATTGTGATTGAGATGGCACCAGTGTTGTACTTGAATCAAAATACAGATCCGGTGCTTGGAAATACGTCTGTATCATTTGAGAAAAATGCGGATTTTGTGGTCAACACGGATTCTGCCTATCAATTAAAAACGTACAGTCTCAGCAATCTGACCTATAAGATCAATCCGGGAACAGAGAGTATGAGCTTCGGCTTGCCCCTGCGTTTCGACAATGCCCTTTGGAACAAGCAGGACGGGGCTTTGCTCGGAAATGGGACAGATCCGCTTCTGAGGGTGTATTTTCAGCAGATCATTGACGGCAATCCGGTTACGGTTGGAACGTATGATGTAAATCTGCTTCAAGTGGCGGTCAGCGGAAGTATATCGGGCGACCCTTCCATCAGCATGTATTCGGAGAACGACAATTCGTATTCGACTTCTGTTATGGGTATGGATGAAAAGCTAAAGATGTACGTGAGCCGTAGCAGCAACACTTCTTACAAGGGCGGTTATTATTACCCCGAGATGGAGGTGGAACTCACAATTCCTTTCTGTACCGTGGATGGAGTTAAATATACACTGGACTATAGCGACTTCCGCTTCAGTACGTCAGGCGGTACATCAGAGTTTTCGCTCACGGAAGCGGACGGGGTGCTGACAATGAGAGCGGAGAAGTTTTTCATGACGGGAGGCTCCCTTTTTAGCTTGTGGTATCAGGCACCGGAGGAAATCAGAGAAGTCAAGGGTGTACATAAGTTTCTGGGATCAGTAACGGTGACGGCTGATGGATTGAACTTTACGAGACAAATTACGGTTACTCTGGATAACAGTAGTCAGCCGATGCTCGGAGCTTCGGCCGGAGAAGGTGATGCGAGTGTCTTTAACAACGATGTTGTGCAGCATTTGGGAAAGCTGGCACTAAACAATGCGGCATCCTTCAGCAACGGAAGCGGTCCGCTGGAAGTGGAACTGACTTTCGACAGCAACAACACCGGTGTGATCGGAGTGACCTCGGTGCAGTTGATGTGTGACCGGGACTCGCAGACGGTTCAGGTTTGGTATACACTGGTGGATGCAGAAGGAAATATCATTACCGACAACGGAAATGAGTTTACCACCACGTTGACAAATAAACACTACGAACCGGACTCCACGGATACAGACAATAAATATCAGTTGTTTAATCGCAGTAACCTCCCCGAAGAGTATCGGAGCTACTATTTTAAGACGTTGCGTTACACGATCGGGAATCTGGATGGTGGAACTTATGCATATCACACCGGTGCCGGAAAAGCGCCATATTCTGCCGGAACGATCTGGGGATATGTCACGACGGATACCGTTCCGGCAGAGAGGCCTAAACACGAGATGAAGGTATATCAGGTTTCCGGAGAAGAAAAGACTGAACTGACGGCATTACGTAAGACAACAACCGTAAAAATTGATGCGGGTACTTCGGTTTCCTATGGAATAGACGGAGCAACCTTGTCTTCCTCAAAAATCAATGCGGGTGACCCGGTGAAAATCGGTGGATCCATTTTTGTTCCTTCTTATCCTTATACAAGCAATAACTGCTTGAACGGCATTCGCCTTGGCTTTTTGCTTCCGGACGGAATGACAGTGAACGAGGCATCTATCGTTGCGACTTATAAGGGTGGAACGCTGGAAGTGGAATCGGTTACTTCCGAGATAGTGGGAACGAATCAGACATTTTGGATTGTTTCATTTAAAGAGGGAAACAAGATTGGTCATTATAACGAAAAACTGGAAGAACTTGATACCGGATCGAGATTAAACTTTTCGGTACAGTTTAATACGGACCGAACCATGTCTACGCAGACGCTGAATCTGCGGGAGTTTGTCTTTGCGGCCGGTGCCGGCATTGTGAATGGATCCGGTGGCTCGTACAGTGATCATGCGTGCGTGGATGACTATGATTTGAATGGAAATGGTAAAACAACAGACACAGTTGCCTGCTACGGAGTGGAATCAACCCAGTCCATCACGATCGAGGCAGTTCCGCCTCAGTTGGAGATTGAAGATGAATTGGAAATTGGGGGTTTTACAGGTTCGTCGCTGACGATGAACAGCAGTGAGGACGTAGTCTATTATAAGTTCGATTTGAAGAGCACAAAAGGTGGACGCGCATCCGGATTCTACTATCTGATTCCGATTGCAAATGGTATATTGGAAGAAGAGGAAGATTTTTTGGTAGACCAGAATAATCCGGAGTTTAAATTAGCGCTGGGTGGCCCTGTTTCAGTTACACATGAAGCAGGCACAAAAATAAAAGTATATTACACGACAAATCAAACAATTAATAGCTATGCGGATGCATTGCAATTGCCTGATTCAGAGTGGTTTACTGATATTCCTTCCACATCAACGTTTTCGCTTGCACAGGAGGGAACCAAATGGTCAGATGTGACGATGATCAAAATCGTTGCGGATGACCCCGAACATCCTGATGATCCGGTGATTGTCAATGGCTCTCAAAATGTGATCTCTATACCACTGGTGTATGATGGCAACTATGCATTGTATAAAAACTATGCCGGCATGAAAATACAGTGGAAGAGCCGTGGATATTATGGCATGGAATTGGGATATAATGGATTTTCAGGAACGTTGTCCACAGAAGGATGTACCGTGACGATCAATTATGTCGAGGCAGAACCGCGGGAAATCACGTTGACGGCGGCAAAGAATGGGACGCCGGTGGGAGCCGGTGCTGTTAACATAGATTCCTTTACCTTGCCTGAGTTTATTCTTGCACAGGAGTACACGATCGGCGAGATCAAGGTAACCAATGTTAACTTGGTTGATGGCAGTTATAATTTCGCAGGAGCCAGTGGATCCGCGGCAAATACCGATTTTCGCATCAACGTTTCAGTCAAAGATGAGGCAGAACAAAATGCGGCGGTTGCAATTTTTGCGGAAGGAACATTTGTGGGAAAACTGGATGAAAATTCTGCACCGACATTTACGTTTTCCATTCAGAATGCGGATGCGCTTAGTGATATCGTCACTGAACGATATGTGGAATTGACCCTGTTTGGCAGCAACGGCGTCATTGTTCCGGTAAAAATCATCATCAAGAGAGAACTGGCAGCGGCAGAGGATCCGAAACCGGCCATTGTATCGGGTAAACTGTATCTCCCTATGAGTGACACGACGACAGTCATCAAAGTCAGTCAGGATTCTGCATTCACTGCACAGTTTATTACGGAAGGAATGATTCCGGCCAACTATTTTGGCCGAAAGGTTGTGTTTGAAAAGGCACTGGAAGCAGGCACTCAAATTACGATGATTGATTGGACTGATGCCAACTCGCCCGGATACTATCATTACACGGTGAGAAATTCTACAACAACCTCGATTATGTTGACGGAGTTCACAACCATGGGCGGTGACACGAAGTATGTTGAACCGACAAATGGGGAGTTCGTGAATGAACAGTTGATGTTTATCATTCAGCTTCCGAAAACCGGCCAGAAAGACATCGATAACAATATGTGTCTCCGAAAAACAAAGAAACCGGACACCGAAGGGGCTGAACCTACCGTAGAAGATTCAGACAAACTGAGCTTTTCGACAAAGGCGAAACGAACCTTTAGCTTGAATACAAACAAAACCGCTGCAAAGGTTGGAGAGGAGTTTGTATTAACTTACACCTCGGCGATTGGTGATAGTCTTTCGGATTCACGGTTTACCGGAAGGGGATTGGCACTGGTGATTGGTGCTTCCGCAGGGTATACGGTTCCGGCAGAGGCACGGCTTGTGGTAGGCGGTGAAGTCTACACCTTAAATTCCGAAGGAAAGTTTGTTGTTCCGTTGGATGCAGTCCAGAAAGGTAACGGAACTCGAACAGTCCGCTTCCTTTCTGAAACAGCGCAAAGCGTTAAACTGAGTGCTGAATTGTGGGCATCTGCGACCGGCAGTACACAGAAAGTTCTGATGGGCGAACAAGTTGCCGGACCGGTTACAGTTGCCGTGACGGCAGGAACGATGCCTTCGTTCAAAGTGAGTTCCATGAGTGACCGCTTGTTGTACCCGCAGGACTTGATGAGCGTGCTGACTGTGCTTTATGAGCAACAGAATGCCACGAAGATCTCAGTTGAGGTGCAAATGAAGGATGCTGCGGGATATATTACTCAGTCAGGCGCAGTCGAGGCAGTTGACGGAAAAACAGAGCACTCGATGGGTGTGTTCAATCTGGCAAATATGGATGGGAGTGTGGCGCTGAAGCTGAGTGTTAATATGCGGCCGGGAACCTACCGAATTCTATTTACCGTGACGAATCAGAACGGATCCATTAAAGTTCCATATTATTTTATTGTGGCAGAGTAACGGCTTAATCCGCAATCTGCATCCCCGTATGATCCAGATGATAATCCTCGCGGATGATCAGCTGCGAGATCGGTACAAGTTCATAACCCTGATCCAGAAGGCCGGTGATCACCGATTCTAAGGCGTCTGGCGTATAAGTGGCTCCGTTATGCATGAGGATAATGGAGCCATTTTTTAGACTTTTATGTTGGCAGACGGTTTTAATGATGGAAGACACACCATAGTCTTTCCAGTCCAGACTGTCCACATCCCACTGGATCGTGTAGTAGCCCATGTCCGCGAGCGTAGTAATCACTTCGTTGTCATAGTCACCGAAGGGCGGGCGGAACAGTTCCATCTCAATTCCGGTCAGTTCTTTCACTTTGTCGTGGACCGCCTGGATCTCCTCGCGGATCTTTGCCTCAGACAGTTTGCTCATCTGCGGGTGAGTCATGGAGTGATTGCCCAGATCGTGGCCCTGCTTTGCGATGTATTTCACGTCCTCAGGGTATTTGGTCACCCATTCGCCGGTCATAAAGAAGGTCACTTTCACATTGTATTTTGCAAGAATATCCATGAGAACCTTGGTGTCCTCGTTGCCCCAGGCTGCGTCGAAGGAGAGTGCGACCTGCTTTTTTTCCGTCTTTACACAGTAGATGGGGAGTTCTCTGTCGCCCACACGGTTGTTGCCGGTCGTCAGAGCAGTTGAATCGTTTTCCGGCGTTCCGGGGGCATTGACGGAGGTGCCATTGTCCACCGAATTGATCACGGTTCGGGTGAGATGAAGGCCGCCCAGGGCCAGAATAAAAGCTGTAGTCCAAATGATCCCGCACTCGAGGATTGAGATGAGAGGAAGACGCTTAGTTTTCATAATGATCACCGCTATGTTTGCTTACCGCAGTATATGTGGTGGGACAAAACGAGTATGCTAAATGATTGACAGTCCACCAGCTCCGATTTATAATAAATACATTACGTGAGAGGAAGAACATCACGATGAATATCCGAGAAGAGTATCCTTATCTATACGAAACACATATGCACACGGCGGAAGGATCCGCCTGTGGCAAGGCACCGGGAAGTGAGATGGCACGCGCCGCGAAGGCGTTTGGCTACACGGGAGTGTTTATCACGGATCATCATTGGGGAGGAAACACGAGACCGAGCCGTGATCTTCTCTGGGAAGAGTGGGTCGATGAGTTTTGTAGTGGCTACGAAGGCGCAAAAGCAGTTGGAGACGAGATTGGACTTCAGGTATTTATGGCTTGGGAGTCCGGCTACCGCGCAACGGAATTTTTGATTTACGGACCGGACAAGGCATGGATGCTTGCTCATCCGGAGTTGAAGACGATTTCTGTGGAGGAACAGTACCGGCTGATTCACGAGGCAGGAGGAATGGTGATCCATGCACATCCGTTCCGTGAGGCTGCGTATATCAGAGAAGTTCGTCTGTATCCCGAGTGGGTGGACGGCGTCGAGGGTGTGAATGCACAGCATTCATCGATTGTTTCGTCTCAGCACTACAATCCAAAGTATAACGAGCGCGCAATCACCTATGCAAAGGAACACGGGTTGCCGTTGACGGCGGGGACAGATTTGCATCAGATTGCACCGGTGGGCGCAGGCGTGGCGTTTAAGACGAAACTTGTGTCAGTGCAGGATTATGTTGAGCGCATCCGGAGCGGAAAAGACTACGTGATCACAGACGGTATCTGTTGGTATGACCCGCAGGGAACTCTGTTGTGCACGGAAGAATAGGATGAATAGATGGAAATAAAGGAGGACAGAATTGATGGACACAGTATTGGCGGTAATTGGTATTGCTTTGGTTTTGGTGGTGGCAGTGGTGCTGCTGCGCACGTTGACACTGAAACCCACCTCGGCGAAGACGGCGAAGGTGCCTGAGAGTGACCCCGCGCGTGCAAAAGAGTACGGAGAGAAGCTTGGCGCGTTGCTTGCCTGTGAGACGATCTCTGAGCCGGTGCAGCCTGACCGGAGCAAATTTTATGCGTATCATGAGAAATTGAAGACACTTTTTCCCCACGTGTTTGAGACCTGTGAGGTTCATGATTTCAATGGCAGCCTCCTGTTAAAATGGGCGGGCAAGGGTAACGGTGATCCGATCATGATGATCAGCCACATGGATGTGGTGGAAGCCACCGGTGAGTGGGAACATGACCCGTTCTGCGGTGAAGTGATCGACGGCAATGTCTGGGGACGCGGTGCGGTGGACACCAAGGGAAGCCAGTTTTGCTTCTTCCAGGCGGCAGAGGAGCTGATTGCATCCGGCTATGTACCGGAGGTGGATGTATATCTGGGCGGGAGCTGTACCGAGGAGGTCAACGGAGAAGGTGCGCCCGCGACGGCTGCGTGGCTGAAAGAGCAGGGCGTGAAGTTAGGGCTGTTGATGGACGAGGGTGGTATGATTTTGAATGATCCCATCGGTGGTGTACATGGTATGTATGCGATGGTTGGTGTGCTGGAGAAGGGCTACGGCGATGTGAAGTTTACTGCACACGGCAAAGGCGGCCATGCCAGCGCTCCGGGCAGCAACACGCCTTGGGCGAGACTTGCTGCATTTATTCAGGATGCGGAGAAGCACAATCCCTTCAAGAGTGAGTTCAGCCCCACGGTGATTGAGATGTTCCGCCAGTTGGCACCGAACATGGGCTTTGGGATGAAGATGATCTTTGCAAATCTCTGGTTGTTCAAACCGTTACTGAAAAAACTGATGAAGGCGATCAGTCCTGCCGGTGCAGCGATGCTGCAGACAACGCTTGCCTTTACCATGGGCAAAGGGTCCGACGGCTACAATGTGATCCCTCAGGAGGCGTACGTCACCGGAAATATGCGCTTTATTCCCCATCAGCCGATGGAGGAGAGTATCGAGGTGGTGCGCAAGCTGGCGGCGAAGTATGAGATTGAGACCGAGGTGATCGTAGCATCTCCTCATTGTGAACCGGTGAGCTATACCAGCCCCCAGTACCGTCTGGTGGAGGATGTGGTGAAGGAGATTTATCCCGGCGTGGGTGTGAGCCCTTACACCATGACCGGCGGAACCGATGCGAAGTTTTACAGCGAGGTATGTGACAATTGTCTTCGATTCGCGCCACTTCACATCAATAAGCAACAGTATGGCAGTATTCACGGTCTGAATGAGAATATTTCTACAAATGTATTGCCTTTGGGCGTGGATTTCTATAAGCAGATCATTCTGCGGCAGGGCTGAAGCGTCGGATGGATCGAAAGAGAAGGAAAGCAGGGAGTAGGATATGAGATATACGGACGTGGCATGGGATTTTGACGGAACACTGGCGGACTCCTATCCGAACAGTGTGAGAGCGCTGGGCGAAGTGCTGAGAAGCTTCGGGTTCGAGGAGTCGGACGAGGATCTTCGCGCACAGTTGATCGTGACATCGCGCCATGCAATGAGATATTATGGGGAAAAATACGGACTGGATCCCGAGGAGCTGCGCATACTTTACTTGGAGAAAGCCGGTTTTCATCCGGAGTTGGTGATTCCTTTCCCTGGAATCAGAGAAGTGTTAAAGGAGATCAAGGAGAGTGGACGGAGAAACCATCTCTACACCAACCGCAATCGCCTCGCGGTACGTTACCTGGACGCATTGGGCCTGCTTCCATATTTCGATGGATTGATTACCGGGGAGGAAATGGCTGAGTTCAAGCCTCATCCCGATGGAATGTATAAATTGTTGGAGCAGTATCAGGTGGAACCATCCAAAATGTTGATGGTCGGAGATCGTGCGCTGGATCTGGAGGCATCAAAGGCGGCCGGAGGCGACGGATGTTTTTACAACACCAACGGGACATCGGTGCCGGATTGTGCGGATTTCGTGGTGGAGGATATCCGGGACCTGATGAAGTATCTGTGATCGGAGGGAGATCAATGGCGGAAAACAAATTGCGGATCGTCGTTCTGGATCGCGACACCTTGGGGGCAGATCTGCCTCTCGATGCGCTGATGCCCCTCGGCGAGGTGACCGTGTATGGCCTTACTCCGCCGGAATTGGTGGAGGAGCGGATAACGGGTGCGGACGTGGTGGTGATCAACAAGATCAAGATGAATGCGTCCAATTTGAGCCGGGTAGAGAGTGTGAAGCTGATCTGTCTGGCGGCGACCGGCTATGACAATGTGGACACGGCCTATTGCCGGGAAAGGGGGATCGGCGTGTGCAATGTGGTGGGTTATTCCACCCAGAGCGTGGCGCAGATCACGGTGGCGATGGCATTGTCACTGTGCAGCAAGCTGGCGGAGTATCGGAAGTTTGTTATGTCCGGCGAATACAGCTGTCAGACGAATATGAATCGGCTGGAACCGGTGTACCATGAAATTGCCGGAAAGACATGGGGTATTGTGGGTTTTGGCAATATCGGCCGTCAGGTAGCGAGGGTAGCCGAGGCGCTTGGTTGCCGTGTGATCGTGAATAAGCGAACGCCGGTAGAGGAGTACCCTTGTGTGGATGTCGATACGATATGCCGCGCGGCGGATATTCTTTCGGTGCATACTCCGCTGTCAGCGGAAACGAGAAATCTGATCAACGCTGAGCGGATTGCCGCGATGAAGAGAGATGCGATCCTGATCAATGTGGCGCGCGGCGCGGTGATCGACGAGGCTGCGGCAGCACAGGCGATCCTGGAGGGAAAAATAGGAGGCCTCGGCGTGGATGTATATTCCACGGAGCCGTTCCCGTTGGAACATCCTTACAGCAACCTGTATGGTTGCGAGAACGTGTGCCTCACACCTCACATGGCCTGGGGAGCGCACGAGGCGAGATGCAGATGTCTCGCTGAGATCGCGGAAAATATCCGGGCATTTTTCCGGGGAGAGCGGCGATGCCGAGTGGATCAGTGAGCGGGCGAGACTGCCGAACGGGTGAAATTAGGTTTCAAAATGATGTTTTGTGTATCAAAACGACAGTGGATGTTGGAAATAATACCGATAAATCATGAAATTCACTATTTCCAATTGATCGTTTATGGTGTATAATAAAGACAGTGAATATACAAAGGGAGGAACCCGAAATGAAAAGCTTTGAGTTGTCCGATCTGTTGAATAAGACGATCGTATGTGAGTGCGGCAAGGAGCAT
>JAFQDI010000071.1 GCA_017416055.1 Lachnospiraceae bacterium | reverse complement strand
TGGACGAGAAAGACGTCAATCTGGACATTGCTCTTCGTTTGGCTATTCTGCTTGAGGAAAAAGGTTATGGGGTTTTGATGACGAGGGAATCGGATTCGATTCCGGAAGGGATGGAGCCGGATGACCGGGGACTGTATGTCTTGGATCCTTACGAGCGCTGTGACATGGCAAACAAGGCAGGGGTGGATCTGTTCATCTCGATCCACTGCAATTCACTGCCGGCTGATCCGTCAGTGAGAGGCGCACAACTTTATTACACCAAGTCCCATGCGATGGGAAATGACCGGTATGCGGAATTGCTTGCAGACTGCATAAAGAATTCATTTGGAATGGGCCCGGAGGTGGTGGTAAATCCGGAAAATGATTCTTATGTGGTCAATCGTCTGGTCAATGCGCCGTCTGTATTGGTGGAGACTGGCTTTATCACGAATGCAGAGGAAGCCGGATTGATGCTGACTGAAGCCTGGCGGCAGCAGATGGCGGAAGCGTTGGCGGAGGGGATCGTGATGTTTCTGAGTACAAATTGATGCGTGCGATAGTATTGCAGAGATATGATGAATGGACTGCTTTGTGTTTTACAAGGCAGTCTTTTTGGTTTGTTAGAAACGAGATTGTTACATAGAATGGCTCGATTGTTCTCATACTATAAAAAAGTAATGCAATGAGGAGGGAGTGCAATGCAAGAAAACAGAGAGCCATCAGACAGTAATCATGGCGAGAACAGGGAAGAGGAGGAGAAGCGCACTGACCGGATCAAGGAGACCGGGCAGGTGACGCTGGACAGCGAGGGAAAAAATCGCATCCATCTGATGACGATCATCGGAGAAATCGAAGGACATGAAAATGCGGCTTCCGGTGGTAAAGCGACCAAATACGATCACCTTCTGCCGGAGTTGGCGGCGATTGAGGACAGCAATGAAGTGGATGGACTGTTGATTCTGCTCAACACGGCGGGCGGAGATATTGACGCAGGTTTGGCGATAGCGGAAATGATTGCTTCCCTGAGTAAGCCCACGGTTTCATTGGTGCTGGGCGGAAGCCATTCTATCGGAGTGCCATTGGCGGTGGCCTCTGATTACTCGTTTATCGTGCCCACAGGAACAATGCTGATCCATCCGGTGCGCATGACCGGTATGGTCATCGGTGCGCCGCAGACCTATGAATATTTCAAACGGATGCAGGATCGGATTACCGGGTTTATCGCTTCCCACAGTAAGGCGGATCAGGAACGGTTGGAACAGTTGATGATGAATACCGGAGAGATGACGAAGGATCTTGGGACAATTCTGATCGGACAGACGGCGGTGGACGAGGGACTGATTGACGAGGTAGGGGGAATCAAAGAGGCACTTGAGAAGCTGCATGAGATGATCAAGGAAAAGAAAATATGATACACTTTTTATCCTTGAAGATCTGATGGCAAAGACCAACAAGACCAACAATGAAAGTATAAAACAGAGGTAAATCTGCTTATCTCAGAAGATTGCACAAAAATATACCACAAGGCGGGATTACTTTCTATTTTCTAAGATTGATTTTTTTTCTTTCCCATGATATGATAAAAGATAACTTGAACGAAAGAATTGATTTCGGAGGAAGATATATGAAGAAGATACTGGAAATGATCACGGATGTTGTGGGCGATGGTTTTGAGTCCTGCGGCTATGATAGAAATTTAGGAAAGGTGTCGGTCTCCAACCGTCCCGACCTGTGCGAATATCAGTGTAACGGTGCGTTGGCGGCAGCGAAGCTGTATCGCAAGGCGCCAATCATGATTGCGGGAGACGTGGTGAAGCAGCTGGAGGGCGCATCTCAGTTTGCGAAGGTGGAGGCGGTTGCTCCCGGCTTTATCAATTTGACTTTGGCACCGGAGTTTGTGGCAGAATACGTGAACAAGATGATGGTCTCCGAGCGTTTTGGCTGTGAGAAGCCTGACGGTGAGCAGGCGAAGACTATCGTGATTGATTACGGCGGACCGAATGTGGCGAAGCCTCTGCACGTGGGGCATTTGCGTTCCGCGATCATCGGCGAGAGCGTAAAGCGCATCTGCCGTTTTATGGGAGATAAAGTCATCGGTGACGTACACTTGGGTGATTGGGGACTGCAGATGGGTCTGATCATCGAGGGGCTGCGGGCACAGCAGCCGGATCTGTGTTATTTTGATGAGAATTATACCGGTGAGTACCCGACAGAGGCTCCTTTTACCATCGGCGAGTTGGAGCAGATTTATCCTGCGGCCAGCGCGCGGTCAAAGGTCGATCCGGAGTTTGCGAAGGTTGCCCATGAAGCGACGCTGAAGCTTCAAAATGGTGTACCCGGTTATCTGGCGTTGGGAAATCATATTCGCGAGGTATCTATTCCGGATCTTAAGAAGAATTACGAGAAATTAAATGTAGATTTTGACGTCTGGAAAGGCGAGAGCGATGTTCGTCCTTACGTTGAGGACATGATTGAAAAGATTAAAGAGGATGGATTTGCCCACATCAGCGAAGGTGCGCTGGTGGTGGATGTGAAGGAGGAAACGGATACAAAAGAGATGCCTCCCTGCATTCTGTTAAAATCTGACGGTGCGAAGCTTTACGCAACCACTGACCTGGCGACACTCTTGGAGCGTGAGAAGCTGTTTACGCCCGACGAGGTGATCTACTGTGTGGATAAGCGTCAGGAAATGCATTTCACTCAGGTATTCCGTTGCTCAAAGAAGACCGGTATTGTTCGTCCTGAAGTGAAGTTGCAGTTTATCGGTTTTGGTACCATGAACGGAAAGGACGGAAAGCCCTTCAAGACTCGTGACGGCGGTGTAATGCGTTTGGAAGACCTGATTAAGCAGGTGACCGACGCGGTTTATGAGAAGACCATGGAGAACCGCACCGTATCAGCCGATGAGGCGAGAAAGACCGCGGAGATCATCGGTGTGGCAGCACTGAAGTATGGCGATCTGTCCAATCAGGCATCGAAGGATTATGTCTTCGATCTGGATCGTTTCTGCTCCTTCGACGGAGATACTGGTCCATACCTGTTGTACACCATCGTGCGTATCGGTTCCATTTGTCAGAAGTATGAGCAGATGGAGGGACGTTTCACGGGAGAGGTATCTGTGATGCCTGCTATCGGTGAGAGCGAGAAGGCATTGCAGCTTCAGCTCACCGGATTCTCCGAAATGATGGCAACGGCTTATGCAGAGAAGGCACCCCACAAGATTTGCTCATATTTGTATGACCTGGCGAATGTGTTCAATAAATTTTATCATGATACTAAGATTCTGGCGGAGACCGACCTTACGCGTCAGGCAGCGTACATCAACTTGTTGAAGCTGACCCGCGACGTTTTGCTCACCGGAATTGATTTGTTAGGATTTGAAGCACCGGAACGGATGTGATTGTATGGCCCTTGACCGGGAAGCAGTATTGCAGTTGGCAGCAGATGCGAAGGAGTTTTCGCGCGGAGAGAAACTATTTCTGGAACAGAGAGTGAAAATCCAAAAGGTGGACAGTTTCTGGCGTGGGGAGAAGGTGTTTAAAGCCTCTATCGATGAGGGTGGCGAATACCAAACCTCGCTGAGTTTGCAGAAAGATATGTTAAAGCGCATGATCTGCAGCTGTGGAAAAGTAAACAGTGTTAAAATATGCCGCCACCTTGTGGCGGCTGCTTTTGCTGTGGCTGATTATGAAAAACAGATGTCAGCCCCTTATGTTTCCACATCGGAAGAGATTCGTTCGATGCTCAGTGAGTACGGAAATTACCGTTTTGCCGGGATGATGGCTGAGCGGATCACAGAAAAAGTCAAAGTTATCCCTACCCTTCATCGGAGAGCAGGGAGTTTGCGTCTTAGTCTTGCCTTTGCAGAGAATTATTCCGGAAAGGTGAGGGATTTGGAGGAATTTGTACAGGCTGTGGGAAACGGCCTGCCATTGAAAATCGGAAAACTGACGATACCTGTGCTTTGTGATGAAGTCTTTGCAGACGAGGATCAGAATTTGATCAGGACGGTATGTGATCTGGTGACGGAGGAGCTGCAGCGAAGCGATAAGCGTCTTCTTAGCCCTGGGGCTAAATTGATCAAAGAAGGACAGTTGCTGCTTGTCGGAACAGGATTGGACAGTGTTCTTGACTGTCTTGCCGGAAGGCGAATTGCTTGGGAAGAGGAAGGATATCCGTCAGGAGAGCTGGCGGTGACTGATCGAAATCCCAGGCTGCCGTTGGTGATTGAGCCGGCAGGACGCGGAGGGATTGTTTTGCGTGTCCGTGTATCGTTCTGGGCTGTACAGGGGAACCGTTCGCTGTACGTCTGCGCCGACAAAACGATTTACCGGACGGATGTTTCTTTCAAAAAGGGGGCCGGTCGTCTGCTGCTCGCCATGGAAAAGGCGGGAAATCGCCGGGAACTGTGGCTTCAGGAGAGGGATATTCCTGCTTTTTACGGCTATTTTCGGGATGAACTTCAGGAGAATTTTTTGGTTGAACAGAGTGAGGTGGATTTTGAGCAATATCGACCTCATGAATTTGTACCGGAATTTTATGTGGATTGTCCCGAGCATAATGAACTGACGCTGACCGTCAAGTTCAGATACGGCCAGGAGAAGATTTCGCCGTTTGACTACACGATGCGTCCCGGACTGGTTCGGGACATGACCGGTGAGAAGCTGATTGCAGGGGTGATCAAACAGTATTTTCGTAATCGCTATGCAAACCGCGACTGTTTTGCAA
Organism: Lachnospiraceae bacterium; assembly: GCA_017416055.1. The sequence continues at coordinate 5,021 of JAFQDI010000071.1, read as the reverse complement.
TCCGGGACAGCGAAGAAGAAATGTTCCGTTTCCTCAGTCAGGGAACACGCGAACTGGCCGGACTCGGTGAGGTTTATCTGGCAGAGCGGATGAACCGTGTTCGTGTTATTTCCAGGCCGAATGTTTCTCTGGGGATCCGACCGAAGGGTGGTTGGTTCAACCTGACCGTGGACACTGACGGAATGAGCCACGATGAACTTCAGGATGCGCTGAAGCGGTATCGGAAGAGAGAGCGATATATTCGCTTGAAATCAGGCGAATTTTTGAAACTGGACAGCGAGGAAATCGCTGCGCTGGCAGAATTATACGACAGTTTGGAAAAGGACGAGGAGGAACTTAAGGTTCCGACTTACCGTGCATTGTATGTGGATGAGCTGGGGCACCGTCTGGGAACGGATACCGGCTTTGGCGTGTTGCCCTATGAACAGTTGATCTCAAGGCTGAAATCAGTGCCGGAGGAAGCCTATCAGGTGCCGGAAAGCTTGCGGGGCGTGATGAAGGAATACCAGAAACAGGGCTTTTTCTGGATGAAAAATCTGGATGTGCTTGGATTTGGCGGTATTCTGGCCGATGAGATGGGACTTGGTAAGACATTGCAGGCCATCAGTCTGATGTTACATGAGGCGGAGGGAGGCCATCGGACCACATCGGTGATCGTGTGCCCTTCTTCCTTGGTATATAACTGGAAACATGAGTTGGAGATGTATGCGCCGACGTTGACTGTCGGATCTGTTGCAGGGGATGCCGAGGAGCGGGCACAGATGCTTTCGCAGTGGCAGAATTATCAGGTACTGATCACTTCCTATGATTTGCTGAAACGGGATATTGAACAGTACCGGTCCATGGATTTTCGTTACTGTTTTATTGACGAGGCGCAGTATATCAAAAACCACCTGACGCAGAATGCGAAGGCGGTGAAGCAGCTGCATGCACAGACCCGATTTGCATTGACCGGAACGCCCATTGAGAACCGGCTCAGTGAGCTGTGGAGCATCATGGACTTCTTGATGCCGGGACTGCTCTATACCTACAGCAGGTTCAGCAAGGAGATCGAGCAGCCGGCGGTGCGTGAGCAGAGCGAGGCGGCAGTGGCACGGCTGCACCGTATGATCGCGCCTTTTGTGCTTCGAAGAATGAAGAGAGAAGTGTTGAAGGATCTTCCGGACAAATTGGAGACGGTGGTTTATACCCGACTGGAGGGCGAGCAGAAGCGGCTTTATGCGGCGAATGCGGCAGCGCTCAGAGACCGTTTGACCGGAAGCGACGAGACGAGATACAACAAAGAACGGATGCAGGTGCTGGCAGAACTCACCAGACTGCGCCAGATCTGTTGTGATCCGGCGTTGTACTATGCCGATTATGAGGGTGGTTCTGCAAAATTGGAGGCTTGCATTGAATTGGTGACCAGAAGTATCGGAGGCGGTCACAAGATTTTAATTTTCTCCCAGTTTACTACCATGCTCGCACGAATTGGGGAGCGATTACGGGATAATGACATCCACTATTATGAGTTGACCGGACAGACCGGAAAGAAGGAGCGCATGGAGTTGACGGAGCGGTTCAACGAGGACGATGTGCCGGTATTCTTGATCTCGCTGAAAGCCGGAGGCACCGGACTGAATCTGACTGCGGCGGATGTGGTGATTCACTATGATCCTTGGTGGAATGTGGCGGCGCAGAATCAGGCAACTGACCGTGCACACCGTTTAGGACAGCAGAATGTGGTCAGTGTATACAAACTGATCACGAAATCAACAGTGGAAGAAAATATTTTGCTTCTTCAGGAAAATAAACGAAAGCTGGCAGAGCAGATGATTGATGACGGTGCCGGCGCGACAACGTTGCTTGGCCGTGAAGAACTGATTGATCTCTTAGAGGAACGGAGGATGGAAGATGAGCTTTATTGATTTGCACTGTGATACATTGCAGCTATATGGATATGACAAGGAGCCGTCCGGTGATCTTTATCGAAATACCGGTTCAGTGGATTTTTACCGCATGAAGCAAGCGGGGATGAAGGCACAGTTTTTTGCCATGTTCATGCCGGTACCCGGTCACTGTGACTATTTGAAAAACCCGGAGATTTACCGCGATGGCGAACTTTGGGATGAAGGGTTTCTGACCGTACTTTATCGCGGATTTAAGGCTTCCGTGGAGGCGCATTCCGATCTGGTGACGCATACGCGAAATTGGGCTGAGTACGAGGCGGCGAAAAACGCCGGAAAAATGGCTGCTTTTCTGACGGTTGAGGACGGCCGTGCAGTGGAAGGCAAGATGGAGAATCTGCACGCACTTCACCGTGCGGGAGTGTCATTGATCACCTTGACGTGGAATATTAAAAACTGTTTCGGCAGTCCCAACTCCCGTGATCCGCAAATCATGGCGGAAGGGCTGACGGAGTTTGGCAAAAAAGCGGTTGAGGAGATGAATCACCTGGGAATGCTGGTCGATGTGTCACATCTGTCCGACGGTGGATTTTACGATGTTGCAGAGATCAGCAAGAAGCCTTTCGTGGCTTCCCACTCCAACGCGAGAGCACTTTCTCCCCATCGGAGAAACATGACGGACGATATGATCCGCAGGCTGGCGGACGCCGGTGGCGTGATGGGGCTGAACTTCTGCCCCCAGTTTTTGCTGGCAGATGCAGAGGGAGATGACAGCCGCATTGAAGATATGGTGCGCCATTTGCTCTACATTCGCAATGTGGGCGGCAGTGAGGTGATGGCACTGGGCGGAGACCTGGACGGAATCGGCGGACGGTTGGAGATCGATTCTGTTGAGAAGACCGCAAAGCTGTTTGAGGTACTGGAAATACATGGATTTACAGCCCGCGAGCTGGAAGGGCTGGCATACCGAAACGTGGAGAGAGTGCTGAAAGAGTGTCTGTGAGCATACGAGCGTAAATCAAGGGATTTGAGTCCCGTGATGGGGATAGTCTGAAGGAAAACGGAGGAAAGGTGGATGAAACGGTATATTTGTCCCGTATGTGAACATGAATTGACCGCGAAGAGTTATTGTCCAGAATGCCGAAAGATGATTCGCAATCCGTGGGTATATGACGGCTTTTTGCCGAATGAGTATCATGGTAATCAGCTTCGACATCATGATGGACTGCATCCGGACCGGGCCTGCATTGAACCAAATCGATCTAGGGTTTGTGAAACACCTCAGGAAACACGGCACAATCAACAGTTTTCCAATACACAGAGTTCCCAGACGGTATATAAGCGCTACGAAGGAACGGTGAGCACCGCTCCGGGAAGCCAGATCTGGAGGGCGAACGGAGCAGGTAACCGTACATATCGCGGAAATACGCGCGGGAATTCTGCGACAGGTTCGGGAAACACGGCAAAAAAAGTTGGGGCGGGCTGTGGATGTGGCTGCCTGATTACCGTGATCATATTGATCATGATGATCGTCGGCGCGATTTCCAGTTTGGAAGTCAATTTTGAGGACTGGTTAGATGAAGTGTTTGACGAGAGCATTTCCATAGACTGGGAAGAAAACTGGAAAGAGGCTGATTATGATGAGATCATATCGGCAGGAATTGCTTGTAACGGATACTGGCACTATCCGATCAATGGCAAACCCGTGTATCTTGAGTTGATCAGGGTGGCAGAGCAAGAGATGGGATTGGTGATGACAGAGGAGTCGGAGGAGATGGACAACGGCATCTATATCGACAGCGAAAACGGAGACATTACTTACTACGACATGTATCGCTACTGGAACTGGGAAGACGGGGCTTTATGCGTGGTCTGCGACACCGTCACAGATGAGATGCATTATATCACCATATCCGGTTCCGACCCGAACGAAGTGATCGATCTGGGAATGGCAGCATTGGGACAGGTGGAGTTTGGTGATGTGAGCGGAATTCGTGAACAACTGGATGAGGCCGTAAAGAACGGTGATCTGGTAGAGGGGGAGATCTATTCTGTGGGAAATTCTTCAGTCTGGATGTACCGAAATTTCTTCGATAAAACATATTACATCGAGATATCTCCGGTCGGAGATTGGTAAGGGTGAAGGAGCTGTTGTAAAATAGCTCTAACATGTTTGAAGATAAGAGGCAGGCAGGAATAAACGGAAGAGAAACCCTCTCCGACCGCCGGTACTTAGTGAGTCCGAGCCTTTTGGTGACGGACGAACTTAGTATCCGCTGCGTGTTCGGAGCGGAGCGAGAGCGTGTTTCTCGGGTTTATTCCTGCCTGCCTTTTATTCAATCAAATGGATTTGTTATTTTGCAGCAGCCCCTTTGGTATAGCACTCAAATAAATACAGAATCAAGACTCCTGTTCGTAATCAATAATCTTCTGGATTTTTGCCCCGGATCGTCCATTAGGGTCGAATGTACAGGAGAGATATTCTTTAACCATGCACTTAGCAAGCTCAATCCCTACAACCTGTGAACCCATGGTGATGATGTTTGCATGGTTGGATAATTCGGCCCTCTGAGCCTGATAAACGTCGTGAACGCAGGCGGCATGCGCGCCTTTTACTTTGTTTGCGGCGATAGAAACACCGATACCGGTTCCGCACAGAAGAATGCCACGATCGAATTTTCCGGCAGCGACTGCTTTTGCGACTTCAATTGCAGTGTTCGCGTAGATCGGATCATCACTTCCGTAATCAAACACCTCATGTCCAAGTTCCTTTACGTAGTCCATCAGCTGTTGCTTGAAGAGTACTGCGTTAGGGTCACATCCAAATACAATGTTCATATTACCTTCCTCCCTTAGTTGGTTTATTCTTCACTGTAAAGTTCATTTGTAATTTTTTTTGCAATCGCTTCCAAGCGGCCGTGCTGTCTGGCGAATTCTAAAACCGAATAGCGGGGCCGTACCGTCCAGCCCTCCAACAGGCTCTTGTGGAAGAGTTCTTTTCCGATTCCGATTTCTTTCGGACTGCTGGGGGCACCGGCTGTCTTCAGCAGATTCTCAATCTCTTCATGTGAAGGACAAAGCTCTTTGGTTCCTTCCGGCAGGATATCTTCAAGGTCCTCGAAGAAGCGTGCGATA
>JAFQDI010000070.1 GCA_017416055.1 Lachnospiraceae bacterium | reverse complement strand
TCTCCGCTTTCGCCTTTGCGAGACTGGAATTTAAGGGCAAGGATGCTATGTTCGGTGCTCTCCTGGCAACCATGATGATTCCCGGTGAGTTGTTCACCATTACCAACTACGCGACAGTAACCAACTTTGGATGGATCAACACCTACACCGTTTTGATCGTGCCTTTCCTGGTAAGTGTATTCTATATTTACCTTTTAAGGCAGAATTTTATGCAGATCCCCAACGAGCTCTATCTGGCCGCAAAGGTCGACGGAACCAGTGATCTGAAATATCTGTGGAAGGTCATGATCCCTCTGGCACTGCCAACGCTGATTTCCATCACCATCTTAAAGATGATGGGCGCATGGAACTCCTACGTGTGGCCCCGCTTGGTTGCCAACGATGCGGCACATCGCATGATCACCAACGGTCTTAGAAATGCCTTCACCGACACCACCGGTGACGTCAACTACCCCGTACAAATGGCGGCAGTTGCTCTCGTCTCCGCACCGCTGTTTTTGGTATTCATTTTCCTTAGAAAATATATTATGTCCGGCGTGAGCCGAAGCGGTATCAAAGGTTAATCGAAGTGTCGCGAATCGTCGAAACGGGAGGATGACAGAATAAACCCGAAAAACGCGCTCTCGTTTTTATAACGTTTATTCTACCAACCACCCCTTCGACAATAAACGACAACTTCTTAACAAATAACAATACATTACAAAAGGAAGGAAACAAACATGAAAAGAAAAATTGTGGCAGTCGTTTTAATGCTTGCAATGCTCCTTGGCATGACCGCGCTGACCGGTTGCGGCAACAAGGCACAGAAAGCAGAGCCCAACTTCACTGTTCCGGAAAGTGGATACGACGGAAGTGAAGTAACCATCACCTTCTACCACACCATGGGTGCAAACTTGCGCGAGGTTTTGGATCTTTACATCACTGAGTTCAACAAGTTGTACCCCAACATTCACATTGTTCACGAGCAGGTAGGCGGCTACGATGACGTTCGCGAGCAGATCGCTACGCAGATCACCGTAGGCGGACAGCCCCACATCGCATACTGCTATCCCGACCACGTTGCTCTGTACAACGAGGCAAAGGCAGTTGCTACTCTGGACAATCTGATTAACAGCCAGATCACCGTTACCCGTGCTGACGGAACCACCGAGATCCTGGGTCTGACCGACACACAGAAGGCAGACTTTATCGAGGGTTACTACAACGAGGGTAAGCAGTTCGGTGACGACCTGATGTACACTCTGCCTCTCTCTAAGTCCACCGAGGTTCTGTACTACAACAAGACTTTCTTTGATGCAAACGGTCTGAAGGTTCCCACCACCTGGGAAGAGCTGGAAGCTGTTTGCGAAGAGATCAAAAAGATTGATCCCGATTCCATCCCTCTGGGATACGACAGTGAGGCCAACTGGTTCATCACCATGTGTGAGCAGTACAACTCTCCTTACACCAGCGCAACCGGTAACCATTACCTGTTCAACAATGACAAGAATAAGGAGTTCATCAAGGAGTTCAGATCCTGGTTTAACAGCGGTTATGTGACCACCCAGACCCTTTACGGTGCATACACCTCCGGTCTGTTCGTAGCTGAGACCGGTACCAAGAGCTATATGTCCATCGGCTCCTCCGCAGGTGCTACCCACCAGCGTCCCGCTGCAGGTGCAGACGGAAGTTATCCGTTTGAGGTCGGCATCGCTACCATTCCTCAGGTTGATGCAAACAACCCTAAGGTTATCTCTCAGGGACCCAGCCTCTGTATCTTCCAGAAGGAAAATCCTCAGGAAGTTGTTGCTTCCTGGCTGTTTGTGTAGTATCTTACCACCACCGTTGAATTCCAGGCTGAGTTCTCCATGGCTTCCGGTTACGTTCCCGTACTGAAGTCTGTCGCAGAAAATGAAGTATATAAAGACTTCCTCGCAAAGGCTGACGGTGGCAACTATATCTCCGCACTGAGTGCAAAAATCTGTCTGCAGCAGGAGAAAGCATATTATACCTCCCCTGCGTTTAACGGGTCTTCCACCGCACGTGATCAGGTAGGTTCCCTGCTCTGCAAGTGCCTTACCGCAGCTGACGGAGGCAACCTGGATAAGATGATCAACGATGCATTCCAGGATGCTATCGATGAGTGTGAATACAACCAGTAATTCCACTCGGACAGGAATACGATTACCATGAAAAGCAAGTTTAGATTTTTAGCACTGTTTTTGTCGTTATGCATGTTGCTTGGCTGCCTGTACGGCTGCGGCGACGGACACTCTTCCACCGAATCAGGACAGAGTTCCACCGAAAATCCGGCAGTTACCGATCCCATTGATTACGCAGCCTCGGTTAAGCTGGATATGAACTCTTCCACGGCCAAATTGGAAGTGGTTGACGTAAAAATGTATATCGACGGCGACACCACCCATTTCCACGTTCCTTCCGACAAGTTTGACGGCGGAGTGCTGAAAGCCAGATATCTGGCAGTCAACACTCCCGAGTCAACAGGAAAGATTGAGGAATACGGTAAAACGGCGGCAGCCTTCACCAGAGAAAAGCTTTCTCAGGCGACCTCGATCATCTTAGAATCCGACTCTTCTACTTGGGAGGCAGATTCCACAGGAGACCGCTATCTCAGCTGGGTATGGTACAAAACCGCTGATTCTAACGAATACCGCAACTTAAACATTGAAATCCTACAGAACGGTCTGGCCATCGCCTCCAACTCCGCAAACAACCGTTACGGTTCCACTTGCGTTGCTGCGATCAATCAGGCGAAAGCTCAGAAACTGAATGTACACTCCGGTCAGAAAGATCCTAACTTCTACTACGGTGAGGCAGTTGAGCTGACTTTGAAGGAGCTTCGGACCAACATCGAGCAATATAGCGGAATGAAGGTTGCGTTCAACGGTGTGATCACTATGAACAATGCTCAAACCGTCTATATTGAGGACTACGATCCCGAGACCGATATGTACTACGGTATGGCCATTTATTACGGTTATAATCTGACCGGCGCGGGCTTGGATATTCTCTCCGTGGGCAACGAAGTCCGAATCGTGGGAAGTGTTCAGTACTATGAGGCCGGCGGAACCTATCAGGTGTCCGACCTCTCCTACCGCCAGATGAAACCGAATGACCCGAACAACATTCAAAAGCTTGGCGAGGGCAGAGCACCCGCTTACGTTCTCACCGACGCAGACACCTTCCAAAACGGAAAAGTGGAAATTATCGGCGAAGAAGGGACCAAGACCTTTGATTTCGCACAGCTTGCCATGAACACCTCCGTCGAGATGAAGAATCTCACGGTCAAGAACGTGTATACCACCACAAACGAGGACAGTTCCTCCAAGGGTGCCATGACACTGACCTGCGAGGTGGACGGCGTTACCGTTTCTGTTCGCACCACTGTCCTTCTGGACGAAAACAAGAACCTGATCACTGCGGATGCCTTTGAAGGCAAGACCATTGATGTGAAGGGTCTTGTCGATTACTTTGATGGTTCCTACCAGATCAAAGTATTTACCATGGATAACATTACGATCCATTGACCAATTATCTAAAAAGTAAGGAGTTTATCATGAAAAAGATACTTTCTTATGTACTCGTGCTGCTCCTCTGCCTGACCGCAGTTTCTGCATGTCAGAAAAAAGAGGACGAAAACCTGATTGCAGCAAAAAATTATCTGACCGGTCTTTACAAAGACAAAGCCACTACCACTGCTACCGACTATGATCTTGTCGGAGTTGTAATGGTCGGCACCACCAAGTATGATGTTGAGTGGACCATTGACGTTAACGACGGCGTTAAGATCGTTGATAACGATACGATGGTAACCATCGATGTCAATGAGAAGACTGCTTCCGAGATCAAGTACAAACTGACTGCTACCGTAAAGAACAATAAGGGTCAGACTGCTTCCGTTAGCTTCGACCGTGTTGTTCCTGCCTTCAAGGAGTCCGGTTTCGCCGACTATGCAGGCGCTGAGGACGGATCCAACATTACCGTAAAGGGTATTGTTTCCGCAATCATCGCAAAGTCCAAGGGAAACACCGCTAATGCTCTGTACGTACAGTCTCTGAATAACGATGGCGGCTACTATGTTTATGGTCTTTCCACCGACCCTGTGACCGATGACAAGCTTGAGGTTGGTATGACTGTTGAGGTTACCGGTATCAAGACCACCTACAACGGAACCTTGGAAATCGAGCAGGCAAGCGTCGTTGTTCTGGATGAGAAGAACGAGCTGAAGCCCGTAGATATCACCGAGATTTATAAAAATGCAGCTAAACTGGATGACGCTGCTTTAGCAGGTCCCCAGGCAATGCTGGTTACCATTAAGGGCGTAGAGATCACTTCTCAGGATACCGGCAGCGGTTACTATCGCTTCAAGATGGGCGAGCTGGAGTCCTACGTACGTATCTCCTCTTCCGTATGTCCTCTGACCAAAGATGAGCAGACCGCATTCATCGAGGGCCATGGCTCTCACGTTGGTTGGATCGCTGATGTTACCGGTGTTATCTGTGTATACAACGGCGCATTCTACCTGACTCCCGTAACCGCAGATGCCATTACTTACGTTAGCCTTCCCGAGAAAAACGACGAGGAGAAGGTTGCATTCGAAAAGGAAAGCCTGACTCTTCCCGAGGCAGCTACCGAAGATATCACCATTGATCTGAACATGGTTGGTCAGAGCTATGAGTCTGTAATCATCGCTTGGGCTTCCGACAATGACTGCGCAGTGATCACCGACGGCAAGCTGGTAATCACCCTGCCTGAGGAGGCCGCTACCGTTAAGGTTACCGCTACTTTCACCTGTGGCTCCGTAACCGACACCAAGGAGTTCGAGATCAAGGTTGATTCCGCTCCCACTGATGTATATCTCCCTACTTTCGTAGAAAACCCTGAGGCTGACAAGGCTTACAAGTTCGCTCTGTATCAGGCTAACCTTGGACAGTACCTGTACTTCACCGGCGAGATGAGCGGAAACTATCTGGCAACCAGCGACAGAGGCGACAAAGCCGTTGATGTTTATCTGGAGACCGTTGACGGTGGATTCCGCATCTACTTCAAGGACGGCGACGCAAAGAAATACATCGATATCTATGAGTACACCGCAGGCAAGGTTGGCGTTCAGATCACTGACGCTCCTACCGCTACCTTTACTTACAACACCGAGCTGAAGGTTCTCACCGCTAACGTAGCTGGCGCTGACTACTATCTCGGCACCTACAAGACCTACAACACCATCAGCGCTTCCAAGACCGACTATATTTCCGGTGACAAGGCTGCTGATATTGGTGTTTCCCAGTTCCCCGCAGGAATGGCTACGATTGCCCCCGCTAAGTACGTGAACAACGTCGTTGAGACTCCCGAGGCTGACAAGGCGTTCAAGTTCGCTCTGTCTCAGAACAACCTGGGCGAGATTCTCTACTTCGCAGGTGCGATGGACGGCAACTACCTGGCAACCACCAACAAGGCTGAGAAGGCAGTTGATGTTTACCTTGAGACCGTTGACGGTGGCTTCAAGCTCTACTTCAAGGATGGCGATTCGAAAAAATACATCGACATCTATGAGTACACCGCAGGCAAGGTTGGCGTTCAGATCACTGATGCTCCTACCGCTGTATTCGTTTACAATGCAGAGCTTAAGGTTCTCACCGCTAACGTGGCAGGTGCTGACTACTATCTCGGAACCTACAAGACCTACAATACCATCAGCGCTTCCAAAACCGACTATATCTCCGGTGACAAGGCTGCTGACGTAGGTGTTTCCCAGTTCCCCGCACAGCTTTGCACGCTGGAAGTAAAGCCGGTTGCTGTAAAGGTTGTTGAGTCTCTGGCTGCAGATACTGCGTACAAGTTCTCTCTGGTTCAGGCTAACCTGGGTAAGACCCTGTACTTCGCAGGCGCGATGGATGGCAACTACTTAGCTACCACCGACAAGATGTCCAAGGCTACCGATATCTTCCTTGAGGCTGTAGACGGCGGATTTAAGCTGTACTTCATGGACGGCGACGCAAAGAAGTACATCGACATCTATGAGTACACCGCAGGCAAGGTTGGCGTTCAGATCACTGACGCTCCCACCGCTGTATTCGTTTACAATGCAGAGCTTAAGGTTCTCACCGCTAACGTGGCAGGCGCTGACTACTATCTCGGAACCTACAAGACCTACAATACCATCAGCGCGTCCAAGACGGATTACATCTCCGGTGACAAGATGGCTGATATCGGCGTATCTCAGTTCCCTGCACAGGCAGTTGTGATTGAGGTTGTGGAGTAAATAGCTTGTCGACAGAAATAGCTCTGTCGTAAGAAAAGAAGCACAGAATTCAAAAAAGAGTTCTGTGCTTCTTCATTTATCTTAAAAAGGAGTCCTTTACGGACTCCCTCTTCACTCTACTCATTCAACCCTTTCAACTGCTCATACACTGCCCGGTTTACTCTCTCCATCGCCAGTGGCATCACCGACGTATACCCATGTGTCACCGCGTCAGTGTCCAGTTCCAAGTTGTTCGTGTCCTGAAATACACATTTGCCCACCGCGATATACATATCATCGCCCTGAGGTACAAAATCATCAGAAAAATACAGGCCACCCTGTCTGGTAATGCGGATGCCCTTTTTCTCCGGTACCAGATTAATATTCCAGATCGGATTGTAGGACAAGAGATCATGCTCCTTCACATAGGCAAACACCTCGTCAAGCTGCTCCACCGCCTGCGGATAATAGGCTGGAGAAGTGGAGATGGCAATGGCCTTCTTTCCCACGCTGGCGGCCTCAAACACGGCTCCTGCGGTTCCGGAGTACATAATATCGCGGCCCAAATTAAATCCACGGTTTATGCCGGAGATAATCAAATCCACCTCTAACCGAAGTCCTGTTAATGCAAACCGAACACAGTCTGCCGGAGTAGAATCCACTGCATAGGCATTAACCCCCGGCTCCAGATCAATCTTTTTTACCTCAAAGGGATGAATGATATCAATTCCGTGGCTTTTTCCGCTCTGCTCCACCTTCGGAGCAACCACGGTCACCTCACCGTATTTCTTTGCCCAGCGAGCAAGGGGACGCATCCCGGGCGCATATATTCCATCGTCGTTTGTAATCAAAATTCTCATAACCAATCCTCATGTGTTTCTTTATATTCTTTGATCAATGCGTCCGCATCCGCAATCAATGCTGCCATCTCCTCCGGGGAATAAACGGTCGCACCGCTGGCGCAGGCATGACCACCTCCGTGATATTTGTTCGCAAGTTTATCCACATGGACAAAGCGGGAACGAAGGCGAACTCGGATGGTCTTTTCCGGATCACTGTTCTCAATAAACGCCATCCAGATGATGCTTCCCTTGATCCCCTCCAAGAAGGACACCGCACCGCTGGCCGCCTCCTGCGTGAGATTGAACCTCTCCCGCATCTCTTTGTCCACGAAGATGTACGCCACGCCGTTTTCCGTCATCTGCATTTTGTCATAGACGTAAGACTCAAACTTCAGATATTCAAACTCCTGAAGGTAAAGATGCGCATACAACGTATCCGTATCAATCCCCAGATCGAGAAGCATACCTGCATATCGCATGGTGTCGCCGGAAACGGAGCGAAAACGGAATCTTCCCGAATCCGTCACCATACCGGTGTAAAGATAGGTCGCAGCAGTTACATTGATCTTCAGTTCATCTCTGAAGGTGTGGTAAAACTCTGCAATCATCTCACAACAGGAGGACTTTTCCTCCTCCACCCAAGAATAAGTGCCGTAATCGTCCACCGGGATGTGGTGGTCAATCTTCACAATCTCCTTACAAAGCTTGAACTTCTGATTGTACACACGATCTGCTGTTCCTGTATCCAGCACGATCGCCAGCGCACTCTCATACACAGAATCCGCAACCGGCGCATCGTCCGGTCCCAAAAAAGCCAGAAAATCCGAATGCTGGTCATCCACCAACAGAATCTCCTTCTCCGGGAAGGACAGCTTCAAAATCTCCTTAAAGCCCTTTGTCGCGCCGACACAATCTCCGTCCATACGGATGTGCCGAAAAAGCATGATTCGATCATACTCTTTGATCTTATTCAATATTGTCTCCATTGCCGGTCTGTTCATTCTTTTTCCTCCATCATCCGGTCCAGATCTGCTAACATCTGCATCGCTTCTTTCCGATCCTTGACCGTTGCTCCGCTGGCCTTCTGATGACCACCGCCACCATACTTAACTGCGATCGGATTGATATTATACTTGCCGGATCTAAGCTCGCAGAGCACACCCTGCTCCGTCTCC
>JAFQDI010000069.1 GCA_017416055.1 Lachnospiraceae bacterium | reverse complement strand
CCCATGGATGGTGTCGTCAGTCCATTTCGCCCTTCTATTATAGCTTAGGAATGAGAACCTGCCGTGTACATCTGGCTGATGTATCCCGGATGGCAAATTTATTATAACAGGATGGTGAGCTGTTATTATGAGATCTTTGGATGAATGTAAGGCGGAGATATTCCGCCGCAGTGAATAAAAAATCAAACAGCGCAAAAAAATGCGCAACCGTGTGCTTGCCGCCTGTGTTCCCGTATGTCTGTGTGTTGTCATTGGTGCGGCGGGAGTCTTTTCCGGCGCATTTGGCGCAAAAAGCGAAAACATGGCACAAGCCCCGGAAAGTGCCGGCTGGAACAGTAATGGCTTTGGACTGATGGATGCGGAAACTTCTTTGGGAGAAGACAACTGTGTATCCGAAAACACTTCCAATTGGGTGTCGGAAGATGCCGAGGGATTGGAAAAACCCCAATTTGGCGAACGACCTATTTTGGGTCTCACATCCAAGCTGACAGTTACCGCGGAAAGCGAGAATTACGAAGCCTTAAAGGAAATCCTGTTAAACTTGGATTATTCGCCCCATAGAGTTTGCCGTTGCCTGCCGCAGTACAGGCTGGAAACGGATTTTGGAGAATTTGGCATCCATCTGTCTGAAGGTTATGCCCGCTGCGAAGACGGTCAGGCAAAGCTGACCGCCGAGCAGGTAAAAACCCTCCGGCAGATCATCGACAACCTGACGCATAAGCCTATAAACTGAAATTTATCTAATCAAACGAGAGTAGGAAAAAAGGCTTCTCCTTGAGGAGAAGCTGTCAAAAATCTCTGATTTTTGACTGATGTGGTGTGCAGAAAAATGTGACAAAGTCCTACAGCACCAATGCGAAATCGATGCACCCCTCATCCGCCCCTTCGGGGCACCTTCCCCCCAGGGGGAAGGCTTTGGCGTGTGCGCCTAACCTTCTGCTCTAAACAATAATTTCTGAAAGGTGGGAAAGGAAATGAGAAGAAAAAACCTTGCGGCGGTAGCGGTCTTGCTGTGCGCTGTTATGTTGATCCCCGGCTGTAAAAAAGCAGGGGAAAACGGAGATATACAGCAAGAAGATCCGGAAAAACCGCAAAAAATCGAAAACACTTCCGTCTTTTATGCCACTGTGCAGGAAATAAGCGGTTCTTCTGTTTTGGTGGTGCCCTTGGCGGGAGAGGACGAACTGCGCAGCAGCGATCAGATCACCTTTAGCACCAAGAACTTAGAGGACATTGGCATTTGCGTCGGCGATATCGTAAAGATCACTTATGACGGTCAAATTATGGAATCCTATCCCGCACAGATCAAAGCCATAAGCTGGGAGCTGGATCAGCGTCCTGTACCGGATTCGCCGTGGGAGGCAGTGGAGGAAAAACCGGTGATCTACCTGTACCCGGAGGAAGAAACCCAGGTTTCTGTGAAGCTGACCACCGATGGTGGCTTGACCTGCACATACCCGGCATACGGCAGCGGCTGGAATGTGACGGCTGCTCCAGATGGCACCTTGACCGACGAAAACGGTCAGACCTACAATTACCTGTACTGGGAGGGGAAAACCTCTGCCCAATACGATTTTTCTAAGGGCTTTTGTGTAAAAGGCGGGGATACAGCGGCATTTTTGGAGGATGCTCTGGAAAAATTGGGCTTAAACCGCCGTGAGGCAAATGAGTTTATCGTGTATTGGCTGCCAAGAATGCAGGAAAATCCCTACAATATTATCGCGTTCCAGGCAGATGCCTATACGGATGCAGCGCCTTTGGATATTACACCTGCGCCGGATACCCTGATCCGGGTGTTTATGGCATACTACCCCTCGGAAACAGAGATTACCATTGCTCCTCAGGAATTGACTGCCCCTCAGCGTACCGGCTTTACCGTCATCGAATGGGGCGGCACCGAAATCACACAGTAGCAGAAACTAAAATTGGAATTCATCTTTCTAAGCACAAGGTATCGTACAACTGTGTCATTGCGAGATGCCGTAGGCATCGTGGCAATCTCTTGGTACAAGGCTGGTTTTTGAGATTGCCACGGCGCTTCGCGCCTCGCAATGACAATTGGTTGGTGCGTATTGGACGCCCTATCGATAGTGCGATAAACAATCATTTGCATCATAAAAAGGAGGAAATCAGATGAAAACACGGAAAATAGCAGTTTTATTATTGGTGGCGGTGATGCTTTTGAGCTTTGTCGGCTGCAGTGCGGCTTCCAAGGCGGAAATGAGCGACAGTATTGCCGACGGCAACGGCTTCGGGATGGCGTCGGAATCGGCAGACACCAGTTACCGCCAGAATTACGGAGTTGGCGGGATTACGCTCAACGAAGCACCGTCCAGTAGCTTAACAGACAAAGAGACTGCCAAAACTGACGAAACCACATCCGTTGCCCTGCCGGAAAACCGCAAAATGATCCAAACCTTCCGCATCACTGCAGAAACGGAAGATCTGGATGCTCTGATGAACCAATTAAATGCTCGTATCGGAGAATTCTCCGGCTATATAGAGGGTCAGAATATTTATAACGGCAGTGCCTACAGCGGCAGACGCTACCGTAATGCGGAGCTGACCGTCCGAATCCCGGCAGATAAGGCAGAAGGCTTTGTCAGTCAGGTCTCGGAAATTTCCAATGTAGTATCTTCCAACAAGACGGTTGATGACATTACCCTCAAGTATGTTTCCACAGAAAGCCGTATGAAGGCGCTGCAGACAGAAGAAGCCCGGCTGCTGGAGCTTCTGGGGAAGGCAGAGACTATGGATGACCTGCTGACCATCGAACGGTATCTGACGGATGTGCGTACAGAACTGGAACAGGTCACATCCTCCCTTCGCGTGTATGATAATAAGGTGGATTATGCTACAGTTCACCTGTCGATCAGCGAGGTCAAGGAGTATACAGTGGTGAATGACCCGGAGACAGTGGGCGAACGGATCAGCGCCGGCTGGAAGGAAACTACGGAAGAAATCAAGGAAGGCTTTGAGGATTTTGTTGTTTCTGTGGTCGTGAATCTTCCCTATATCCTTGCTTGGGCGGCAGTGATCGCGGTAGTTGTTGTTTTGCTGATTCGCCGCAAAAAGAAAAAGGCACAAAAGAAGGCTGCCAAGTCCCAGGAACCAAAGACCGAATAAATAAAACACCTCCCTCATCAGAGCAATGTCATTAAGTTAAGAGATATTGTCATTCCGAGACCAGTGAGCACACTGGTCGTGGGAATCTCCAGTTTATCGATACGCCGGAGATTGCCACACAAGTGACCAAGGTCACTT
>JAFQDI010000068.1 GCA_017416055.1 Lachnospiraceae bacterium | reverse complement strand
GGGCCTCTTCGGTCTGCAGGGCGGTGATATAGCTCCGCATGACCGCCATGGTCTTATCCGTATTCTGATATTCCATGCCCGGCAGAATCTGATAGTCGGTATACACATACACATCCACAGTGACCTTGCCGGACTCCACCAGGCGGTCCGCCTCACGGCGTGAGCAAACGCCCGCCTCACTCAAGAATTTGTTAATACGGACCGGTTCAGCATCAGTCGCTTTATTGTAATTATTCTTTTCACTGCTTTTTTCCGAATTATAGTCTCTCATTGTTTTCCTCGTTTTTCTATTTTCTATCAATCAGCGCTTCCTCGTCGAAACGACGCTTCCCAGGGCAATCTGACCTCATAGCTCTCATCAATCAGAACATATTCACAGTTATTTTTACGACAAAGTTCCAGATTCCTCCGATTATCCTCGATCAGTAATTCCTGAGTGCAGCAGGAGTCATCCAATCTCTGTTCGATCACACTCGCCTTCACTAAAATGTCAGTGAAATGCTCACGGATGTATGATTCACTCATGATCAGACAAACATATCGTATCTCTTTCCGATACTCCTCCGAAAAACTATCCTTCCAGTCAAAGGGAATATAGCAGCCCTCCACGATCAGATTTTGCCGATTTTCCACCGCCGTCTTGATCATCTCCCGCACAATCGGCCAGAGATAGTCGGTCAACTTATCATCGTCCATCGGCGTCAGCTCGGTCTGACCGCTGCGAATCAAACCCATTTTCAGATGATCCATGGACAGGTAAGAATAGTGATACTGCTCCAATAATCGCTGCGCCAACAAGGTTTTCCCGGTGTGGGACGCTCCTCCAATTAAGATAATCATTTCTGTCCGTAATCCCTTTCACCGAAAATCGCGGTTCCGACTCTCACAAGGGTTGCTCCTTCCTCAATTGCCACTTCAAAATCTCCGGTCATGCCCATGGACAGTTCACGGATGTCGGTTCCGGGAATCGACAATGCCGCAAGCTCGTCCCGTTTTGCACGCATACGTCTGAAATGCCCGCGATTTTCCTCCGCGTTGTCCACAAAGGGAGCGATACACATGAGCCCCTTCAAGCGAAGATTCGGCAACTCTGCAATCTGTCTTGCCAACAGCTCCGCCTCATCAAGCTCAATTCCACCTTTGCTCTCCTCGTTACCGATATTGATCTCCATGAGGACAGGGCAGACAATTCCGGCCTTCAACGCTTCTTTCTGAATCTCCTGTGCCAGTCGCAGCGAATCTACGGAATGGATCAAACAGGTCTTACCCATCAAATACTTCACCTTATTGCGCTGAAGATGGCCGATCATGTGCCACGACAGCCCGTTTTGGAGTATCTCCTCCTTGGCACACATCTCCTGAACTTTATTTTCCCCAAAATTTGTCACACCGTGATCGATCAGTGCCTGAATGTCTTCCACCGGTTTTGTCTTGCTGACGGCGATCAATGTCACCTCAGAGCGGGCACGGCCGGCGCGGGCACAGGCTTCCTCTACACGTTTCTCCACGTTTTGATAGTTTTCTACGATATGCTGATTCATGTCTTTTCCTTCTCTCATTATGATTAAATTCGTTTACCCCTCTGCATGATTGATTTCGTGCATGGCTTAGTTCAGTTCTCTTTCTCATGTGCCGACAATCGCTTCGCTGCGATTCGCTGCCAAACCCGCATGAAAATTGCTCCAATCAGGGTTCCTGCTGTATTTAGCACCAAATCATCCAGTTCTGTCACGCCTACACCGAATACAAACTGCGACAGTTCGATCACGAATGACAGAGATAGTCCTGCCGCTGTCACCTTCCAAACACTGCAATTCGGATATTTCCACGTTAAATAACCTCCCAACGGAATGAACCACACAATGTTCCCCACAAAAAGATAAATAAACAGCCAAATAAACCCTCCGCGAAGGAAGGGTATATAGGCTGTAAAAAGGCTAAGATTCAGACTTCCGTTCTGTAACAAGTGATCAAATGAAAATGCTTCACGGAAAATCGTGAACTTTAACAACACCGCAATGTATATCCAGAACAACAAGGTGAGCAGTTTACGCCCCTTTTGCTGTCTGTTCTTTTCTTCTAAGCTCATCTGTCTCAGCTCCTTTAGGGTGCCTCACGGCACATTCATTTCAGCGGATCGTCCTTGCGGAAGACACGCAATTTCTTTATATCACACAACTCTCGTCGTCCATTTCGTACAATCCCAGACGTCGGTCGCCCAGCCCTCGTAGAACTCCGGCTCATGGCAAACCATCAGAATACTGCCCTTGTATGCCTGTAACGCGCGTCTCAGTTCATCCTTCGCATCCACATCCAGGTGGTTGGTCGGCTCGTCGAGGAGGAGAATATTCGTCTCGTTGTTAATCAGCTTGCAGAGACGTACCTTTGCCTGCTCACCGCCGCTCAGCACACGAACCTTGCTCTCAATATGTTTTGTGGTCAGGCCACACTTCGCCAGTGCGGAACGGACCTCATACTGAGTATATGCGGGGAATTCCTGCCATATCTCCTCGATACAGGATGTATTGATATCCGGTCTCATCTCCTGTTCAAAGTAACCGATCTGAAGGTAATCTCCCTGCTCCACCTTGCCGGACAACGGCGGGACCAAACCAAGGATACTCTTTAACAGGGTCGTCGTTCCGATACCGTTCGCTCCGATCAGTGCAATTTTCTGACCACGCTCCATAGACAGATTCAGCGGGCTGGAAAGAGGCTCGTCATAGCCGATGACCAAATTCTCCGTGGTAAAAATATAACGGGAAGGTGTTCGCGCTTCCTTGAAATGGAATTCAGGCTTCGGCTTCTCCGCCGCCAGTTCGATCATCTCCATATTGTCCAGCTTCTTCTGACGGGACATGGCCATATTTCGGGTAGCCACGCGCGCCTTGTTGCGGTTCACGAAGTCTTTTAGATCGGCAATTTCTTTCTGCTGACGATTGTACGCCGCCTCAATCTGCGCCTTCTTCACCTCGAAAACCTCACGGAAATGATCGTAATCGCCCACATATCGCTCCAGTTTCTGATTATCCATGTGATAGATCAGATTGATAACACTGTTGAGGAACGGAATATCGTGAGAAATCAGAATGAATGCGTTCTCATACTCATTCAGATATCGTTTCAGCCACTCAATATGCTCCACATCCAAATAGTTGGTCGGCTCGTCGAGGAGCAGAATGTCCGGTTTCTCCAATAACAGCTTACCAAGCAGAACCTTCGTGCGCTGACCACCGCTCAGATCGGTGACATCACGGTCCAGACCTAGGTCAAGAAGACCCAGCGCTCTGGCCACTTCTTCCACCTTGGAATCAATCAGATAGAAGTCATGAGCCGTCAGCAAATCCTGAATCGTTCCCAGTTCTTCCATCAGTTCCATCATCTGATTTTCATCGGCATCGCACATCTTGTCGCAAATCTCATTCATGCGTACTTCCATCTGAAACAGCGGATCAAACGCAGATCGGAGTACGCTTCCGATCGTCATGCCCTTCGTCAACACCGCATGCTGATCCAAATAGCCCACATGTACGTTCTTCGACCACTCAATCTTCCCCTCATCCGGCTGCAATTTGCCCGTAATGATATTCATAAACGTGGACTTTCCCTCTCCGTTGGCACCGACCAAACCGATATGTTCGCCCTTTAGAAGGCGGAAAGATACATCCTGAAAAATAGCCCGGTCACCAAAACCGTGAGTCAAATGTTCAACTGTAAGTATACTCATATTTACCTCGTGTCGCTTTATTTCTTTTCTGATGCAGCGAGTGCAACTCTGTCTTTATTCATAGGAAAAGCGGTGCGAAAATGATCCTGCACCGCTTGTCAGTATCGAATTAATTATATGCGATATGTTACCCGAAAGTCAACCCTTATCGGATGAACATCGCATCACCAAAACTGAAGAACCGATATCTCTCCTTCACTGCCTCCTCATACGCTGCCAGCATATTCTCACGCCCTGCAAGTGCGGAAACGAGCATCAACAGTGTCGACTGTGGCAGATGGAAGTTCGTAATCAATGCATCGATCGCCTTAAATTTATATCCGGGATAGATAAATATCTCTGTCCAACCACTGGTCGCATGTACCACACCGTCCTCGGTTGTCGCAGACTCAAGGGTACGGCAGCTCGTCGTTCCCACAGAGATCACTCGGTGTCCGTTCTGCTTTGTCTGATTGATCAGCTTCGCAGCTTCCTCATCCACCATAAAGAACTCAGAGTGCATATGATGATCAAGTACATTCTCCACCTTCACCGGGCGAAACGTGCCGAGTCCCACGTGAAGCGTAACTCTCGCGATATTGACTCCCTTCGCCTCAATCTGGGCAAGCAGGTCCTTCGTAAAGTGAAGTCCTGCCGTAGGTGCAGCCGCAGATCCTTCGTGCTTCGCATATACCGTCTGATACCGAGTTTTGTCCTGCAGTTCATGTGTAATGTAGGGCGGCAGCGGCATCTGCCCCAACTCATCCAGCACTTCCTCGAAAATCCCCTCGTAGCTGAACTGAATCAGGCGGTTTCCTTCCTCAACCACGTCCACTACGGTGCCTTTCAGCTTTCCGTCACCGAACCAAATCACGGTGCCCGGCTTCGCCTTCTTTCCCGGCTTCACCAGGGTCTCCCAGATATCATTCTCCTTTCGCTTCAGCAAAAGAACCTCGATACCGGCTCCGGTCCCTTCCTTCACACCGTAAAGTCTGGCCGGAATCACCTTCGTGTCGTTGATCACCAGACAGTCTCCGGGATTCAGTTCGTCAACAATATGGTAAAATACATCATGCCGAAACTCACCGCTCTCCTTGTTAAGGACCAGCAGTCTGGAAGAACTTCTGTCCTCCAGAGGGTCCTGGGCAATCAATTCCTGCGGCAATTCGTAATCAAAATCCGAAACATTCATTTTATTCACATCACGGCTGTTCAGTAGTCAACTGGCCCTTGTAAACATACGCCGTCTTCCCTCTATATTCAATCTGGCTCCACTCATCGCTGTAACCGGTACGAACGACATAATCGCCGAAATACAGGGTTCCGAGAACCTCACTCTCTTTCGAGTTGGATGCAAAGATAGTTACCTGACTGGTTACTTCTTTCACGTAAACATATTCATCTGTGCGATAGAACAACTCTCCATTTACATAGAATGTATTTCCTGTCGGATCCTCTGTCTCATCCGCTGCCCCGGTACTTTCCGAATCCACAACACCGTTCAAAAGCTGAACGAGATTATACAATTTCTCATCGGACTCCATCGCATCGGTCAGACGATTATAGACAGACTCCACCAGCTGAAGCACATCCTCGCTGTCATCCATCTTAGACATATGCTCTACTTTCTCGCTGGCAAGCACACCATTCGCCAACACCAGTTTTCCTTCCGCAGAACGATTCAAATAATAACGGTTCAACTGAGGTGCTGCTGTTGCAATGTTGGCAAACTTAATCTCACTGTATACATAGAGAATATACTCATCCTCGTTCACACCCGGCTTGGTATAGC
>JAFQDI010000067.1 GCA_017416055.1 Lachnospiraceae bacterium | reverse complement strand
TTAAAAAGATGGAGAAAACAGTTGACAAACAGGAATGATTACTATATAATAAAGACAGAAGTTAGGATAAGCTAACTCAAAGAAAACAGATAACCGGAAAGGAGACACCATATGCAGTATTTCGTAGATATGTTAATTGTGAGTGCCGTGGTCAGTGGTGTACTTGCACTGAGCGCCGGGGTGAAAAATAGTTGTAGGAATTACTTGAGAAGAAGATTACGAATGGGATAATTTAGCTGAATAGGAGCGTACGCAAAAAGGGTTGCCGAATCAAGGCAACTCTTATTTTTGTTTAAAAAATTTTTTTTGAAAAATCGGAAATACCTATTGCTTTTTTCTGTAATATACACTAAAATGGTAAGCAAGTGGTACTTTGTGGTGGTTTTGGGTTACAAAGTGGCACAAAGTGGTAGAAAACGGGACACGGTGGAATCAAATGATTAAAAAATTCATGGGTGAATATAATCATAGCCTCGATTCCAAGGGCCGTCTGATCGTACCGTCAAAATTCAGAGATTTACTGGGGGATGAATTTTATGTGACGAAAGGACTTGACCCTTGTCTTGTTGCGTACACGCCGGAGAAATGGCAGGAGGTTCTGGACAGTTTGGAGGAACAGCTTCCGACCAATTTCCGAAACGGAAGAGAGATGAGACGTTACCTGATCGGTGGTTCTGCTCCGGTGGAGATCGATAAACAGGGACGTGTTCTGATTCCGGGAAACTTAAGACAATTCGCACATCTGGAGAAAAATCTGGTGCTGGTGGGGGCCGGCGACTATTTTGAAATCTGGGACGAGCAGGCTTGGGAGCAGATGAATCAGTTTGATTCGATCTCTGACATTGCTGAAGAGTTCCCCGGTTTGAGGTTCTGATGATGGAATTTGTACACAAATCTGTACTGCTCGATGAGACGGTTGGGGGACTGAGTGTTCATCGTGAAGGAATATATGTAGACGGCACGTTAGGCGGAGGAGGTCACTCCTCCGAGATATGCCGAAGGCTTGCCGGAACCGGAAGACTGATCGGTATCGATCAGGACGATGCGGCGATCCGGGCAGCGTCAGAGCGTTTGCAGAAGGTCGTACAGGAAATTGACGATGGCGGCACCGAGGTTACTGTGGTGCGAGATAATTTCGTCCATCTTCCGGAAGTGCTGGACAACCTGGGAGTAGATTTGGTTGACGGCATCATGCTGGATTTAGGGGTTTCCTCTCATCAGTTGGACAACGCAGAGCGTGGATTTACCTACCGCGAGGATGTACCGCTGGATATGCGGATGGACAGAAGAAGTGACCGGACAGCGAGAGATATTGTCAACGAGTACAGCGAAGATGCGCTGTATCGGATGATCCGTGATTACGGAGAAGATAAATTTGCAAAAAATATTGCAAAGCACATTGTGATGAACCGTCAGAAAAAGCCCATTGAGACAACATGGGAACTGGTGGAGATCATCAAGGCAGCGATCCCCATGAAAGTTCGCGCGGTGGGAGGACATCCCGCGAAGAAGACATTTCAGGCGATCCGCATTGAACTGAACCGGGAACTTGAGGTGTTGACCGATTCCATCGATCGGATGATCGATCGGTTGAAGCCCGGCGGACGACTTTGCATCATCACCTTCCACAGTTTGGAGGACCGCATTGTCAAGGTGAAGTTCAGAAACAATGAAAACCCCTGTACCTGCCCTCCGAATTTTCCTGCCTGTGTGTGTGGGAAGGTGAGCAAGGGCAAAGTGATCACCCGCAAGCCGATTTTGCCGGGTGAGGAGGAACTGGAGACAAATCCCCGTTCACAGAGTGCAAAGCTGCGTATCTTTGAGCGGAGTTGAGGATGGAGATTGATCAAGGAGGAAAAACAATGGCAGCAAAGAGAAATACAGAATGGCCTACCTTGAATACGTATTACGTCGACGGAAACACGGTCAGAAAATCTGAGCCGAAGTCCCGTCTTACTTACTATGAGCAGGAGACGAGCCCCAGAAAACGTGCAGCTGAGGAGGTTCCGGCGAGACGGACCCGTGCAGCAGAACCTGCGAGAAAGACAACTCCGAAGAAACGTCCGGTTCAGAAACCGGTACAGCAGCCCAAGGTTTACCGTGAGCCGAAGGAGAGAACCAGTCTGATGACGCCTGTGTTTGCTGTCTATGCGACCGTGGCACTGGCAGTCGTTATGGTGTTCGCGCTCCGTATGCTGGCAGCACAGACTGCATTGGCATCTGCAGCTGATCAGATTGTGATATTGGAGAGTACCTTGAATGAGATTAACCAGGAAAATACCAAGCTGGAGGCACTTGTCGAGGCAGGTATGGATCTGGAGCATATTTATGAAGTGGCAACAAACGAACTGGGATTGGTGGCAACCGATGACAGCCAGGTGATTTATTATGACCAGATAGAAAGTGGGTACGTGCGTCAAGATGAAATCATCCACTAAGACGAAAGCAAAGAAAAAAGTATCTTCCGCAAAAAAGAAGAAACTGAGGAAGATGCGCACACCGATGAAAGTGATCATGCGAAGAAAGCTGGCATTTACCTTTAGTGTAATTATGCTGGCTTTGCTTGTCTTGACCGTAGTTGCCGCCATCAAGGCGACGAACTACAATGACGAGTATAGCAAGAAAGTGCTTGCCCAGATGGGCTACGACAGTAAGACGATTCCCTATCAGCGCGGAAATATTACCGACGCGAACGGAGTCATATTGGCAACGAACAAAGTAACATACAATTTGATCCTTGACCCGTCGATCATTACGTCCAACGAGGAGACGATCGCAGGACCGACGATTCGCGCTCTGGCAACGGTATTTGGCGAAAAGACCGGATTTACTGAGGCAGAACTTCAGAAGGCGATCTACGCGAACGAGGAAGCAACATACATCCGCTATCAGAAAGGCTTGACAGAGGAAGAACGAGTTGCGTTCGTGGAGTATCAGGAGAGCGTGAATACCAACATGGAGATTAAGGACTGGATCAAAGGTGTCTGGTTCGAGACAGAGTATCAGCGTGTCTATCCGTTTGGAAGCACCGCTTGTGATCTGATTGGATTCTCCTCCATGGGCGGAAGTGTCGGAAATTACGGAATCGAACAATACTATAATAACTGGCTGATTGGAACCAATGGCAGAATCACCGGGTTTTTGAATCAGGACAGTTTAAATGAAGTCAGTGTCCATGAGGCAGTGGACGGAAATACCGTTGTGACAACGATTGATCTGCAGCTTCAGCGCATTCTTGAGGAGAATGTGAAGGAGTTCTGGGATTCGATCGGAGCAAAAAATGTAGCCGTCATTGCCATGGATCCCAATACCGGACAGTTGTTGGGTTCGGTGACTGCACCGACTTTTGATCTGAATGATCCTGCGGCGGATGATTTTACATTCGAGATGGAAGACTTTTTGACCAACGAGGAAATGGTTGTCCTTTCTGCGGAGGAGGCGGAAAAAACGGCGAGATCCAGAGCGTTGGATGCGCTTTGGAAAAATTACATCACGACGACCGTGTAT
>JAFQDI010000066.1 GCA_017416055.1 Lachnospiraceae bacterium | reverse complement strand
CCCGGTGTCGTCGTATCCGTGCCCCGCATCAATACAAATCAAGAGATCACCCGGATCGGACGGTTCTCCCGATTCCCCGGTCGATCGACCTCCGGTGATACCCGGCACGTCACCCATCACACCGGACAATGCCTGCGTCATGACCAGGGCGAGTACACAGACTGTCACCACAAACACTAAGCCTAAGATGATCGGCAGCCAGATTTTCACCCGGTTTTCCTTAAATTCATAGTTTCCCCGCTTTTTCGTTGCTTTTTTCATCACACTTCCCCCGTTTGCTTTTGTATCGCCAGGATCCCCCCAGATCCTTTAAGCCTCTAAATGAATCTTATGCCTCCAACAATTTTCTCACGCCTGCCAGCTTCACGCACAGACAGAACAGTTCCATCGCCGCCCTAAGCTCCTCAATCGGAGGATAGGACGGTGCCAGACGGATATTCGTATCCTTCGGGTCGTTTCCGTAAGGATAGGTAGCTCCCGCACCGGTCAAGACCACACCGGCCTCCTTTGCCAGTGCAACGGTAGCCTTCGCGCAGCCGGGCAATGTGTCAACGGTGATAAAGTATCCGCCCTCCGGCTTCGTCCAGGAAAGCAGTCCGGTATCTCTTAACTCCTTCTCCAAAAGATTCAGTACCAACTCGTACTTGGGAATCATCTGCTCCGCCAGTGCCTTCATCCGAACACGAATGCCTTCCGCATTCTTAAAGTACATGGCATGACGGATCTGGTTTACCTTGTCAGGTCCGATGGTCTGGATACCGATATGCTTGCGCGCCTCCGCCATAGAGGCCTCTCCTCCGGCCATCATCGCCACACCGCCGCCGGGCAGTGAGATCTTGGACGTGGAGAAATAATAGAATACCCGGTCAGGATATCCGGCTTCCTTGGACAACGCTAAAATATCCGGAATAGCGTTCTCGCTGAACAGGTGATGGACACCATAAGCATTGTCCCAGAAGATGCGGAAATCGGGTGCCGCAGTCTTCATGGACGCAAGGCGTTTTACCGTATCTTCACTGTAAATGATTCCCTGAGGGTTAGAGTACAACGGAATACTCCACATACCCTTGATCGTCTCATCCTCGGCCACCAGACTCTCAATCATATCCATATCAGGTCCGGTGGGTGTCATGGGGATGGTGATCATCTCTACACCCAACGTCTGGGTGATCGCAAAATGGCGGTCATATCCGGGGCTGGGGCAAAGGAACTTAATCTTCTGATAATCCTTCCAGGGCTTATAACCCAATGTTCCAAACATAAACATACGCATCATGGTATCGTACATCATATTCAAACTGGAATTGCCACCCACAATAATCTGTCCTGCAGGGATTCCCAACAACTCGGAAAAAATACGCTTCATCTCCACGGTGCCGTCCACACCGCCGTAGTTTCGCACATCGAGACCGTTCTCCAGTACGTAGGAGGAAATCGGCATCGCCAGCATCTCATTATTGATATCCAACTGGGTCGCAGAGGGCTTTCCTCTGGACATATCAAGCTTCAGTCCCATCGCCTTATACGCCTCATAGGCTGCATTCAGCTCGCTCTCCAACTGAACCAATTCTTCTCTTGTCATTTCTGTTACTTTCATCTTGTTTACCTCCCGATTGTTAATGCCTCTTCTGTGATGTCCTCCCTGTCGGGATTCCTTTCTCCGTTAATCCGGAAAATTCAGTTCCAACTGAATCTCCTCTGCTGCTTCCTCCTCAAATTCCGCCAATTGAGTCGCACCCAATACCGGAAGTTCATCCAGCGTAGGAAGTCCAAAGCTGCGGAGAAAGTTTTCGGTGGTTCG
Source organism: Lachnospiraceae bacterium (assembly GCA_017416055.1). The sequence goes on along the minus strand of JAFQDI010000066.1, from coordinate 2,875 downwards.
GAATAAAATCGGACGGCCAGGCGCATTCAAACGGCCTGCCTCCTCAATCAACCCGTACTCAACCAGTTTATTGACTGCGTGGTCAGACTTGACCCCGCGAATCTGCTCGATCTCAGTTCTGGTAATCGGCTGTTTATATGCAATAATGGACAAGGTCTCCAGCACCACATCCGTCAGTACATGGCGTTTCGGTTGGGATGCCACCCGAATCAAAGCTTCATAATACTCCTTACGGGTACACATCTGATAATTTCCATCCAGTTCGATGATCTTCATCCCTCGCATCTGTGTATCGTAATCGGCGGCCAACTCCTCCACCAGTTCCTTTGCCTCATCCGTCTCCAATTCCACCGCTGCCGCCAACAATTTCAGTTCGACAGCACCTCCCATGGTAAACAAAACGGCTTCGATTGCTGATTTTGCCTGCTCTCTCTCCACGTCAATCTCCATTTCGTCGCGTCTTCACGCGTTTATCCTCTCACAGCGTTCCTCTGTCTGCGTCGATCACGCATCCAGTGCCGCTTCCAGTTCCTTCTCCTGCTCCTCCGTCAGTTCCATATCCACCGGCTCAATGATAATATCGTCGTGGATTGTCTCTTGCGTCAGATGAATATGCCCCATCTTAATCAGTTCAAGTACCGCCAGAAATGTCACAACCACCTCAGTTCTGGTCGCCTGTTCCTGCAAAAGATTCCGAAAACTGAATTTCGTATGTCCGGCTGAGAAAGTCAAAATATGTCTGATTTTGTCGGACACACGGAATTTCTCCCGCTCAATCTTTCCAAATTTGCTTCGGATCGGGTCGATCTTGTCTGTCTGACGGCGCATTACTGACTGAAAGATCTCATTCAGACGCGTCAGGGTCAAACCATCCAACAACTCATCTAAGGAAACCGGCGGTTCGTACTCTGCCACTTCCTTCGGCACACTCCCCTCGCGGTACATGTGCTGGGAAGCTTCGCTCTCCAGTTCCCGCAACTCGCCGGAAATGTATTTATACATTTTGTACTCAAGGAGCCGCTCCACCAGTTCCTGTCTGGGGTCACCATCTTCTTCCTCTTCCTCCTCAATGGGAAGAAGCATTCGGGACTTAATATCCAAAAGTGTAGCCGCCATCACCAGGAAGTCACTGATCAGATTCAGATCGGTTCGATCCATCGCCGCCACATACTCCATGTATTGATCAGTGATCTCCACAATGGGAATATCATAAATATTCACTTTATTTTTATCAATCAGATGGAGCAGCAGATCAAGTGGTCCCTCGAACGCCTCCAACTTTATCGGTAAACTCATTTGTTTGCCTCTTTCCGACAGATTAATTTCAGCAAAACGATCTCCGGCTTGTTTCCGAAGCGAATATTGATAGAGTGTGTTCCCAATCCGCCGCTGACGATCATCGTCTTTCCTTCTGTCTCATATCTGCCTCGGCAGATTCCCGGAAACAGATGATAATCGGGACTCATCACTCCGCCTAAAAGCGGAAGATTAATTGTTCCGCCATGATAGTGTCCACAGAGAGTCACCTCTGCACCCCAGGCGGCATACTCCTCACGGTACAGCGGTGTATGCGCCATCAGAATACGGGTATCTCCCGCCGGAATCACACCGACTTTACGCTCGATCATATTTCCCTCTAACGGTTCTTTGTGGCATTTCGGATAAGCTGCCCGGGGCATCGTCAATCCGGTCACCGTAAGACTTCCCCGACTGCCATGCAGAGTCACACTGCAATCATCCAAAACTCTCACGTCGGCTTCTCTCAAACCGCAAATCAGCTCCTGATATGTTTCCTCATGGATATCCCCGGTCTTCAATCTCAATTCGTGATTTCCATATCCGTAATAAACCGGATACTCCTTCGAGAGCTTTTTCATCAGTAAAACTGTCTGCCGTACGGAACTTGGCTTATGATTTCGCACGACTGGTGTATCTCCTCCCACCAGCACCATATCCGGTTTCACCGCGCGAATCTCCTCAATCAGTCTCTGATTTTCCGGGCCGAATTCCTTGTCATGAAGGTCAGTGAGATAAACAATCCTCATCCCGTCAAATTCCGGCGACAAATCATCTACAGAAATCGTATATTCGGTTGTAACCAGTTGATCTCTCTCATACTGTGAGCGCAGAAAAAATCCAATCGCGGCCACACTGACGATCAACACGATCCATGCCAAAGGTCCCATCAGCCGATCAATACCCCCAACAGTCCATAGGAAACGAAGGACATAATCACCGTCGCAATCGCGATGCCCAACAAAATCGACAGACTGGCTTTCTTAATATCAATATCCATCAAAGATGCAATCAGTGCTCCGGTCCATCCGCCGGTTCCCGGCAACGGAATCCCCACAAACAAAGTCAATCCCCAGAACTCATATTTCTTTACCTGATCACTCTTTCCCATGGCTTTCTTCTCCAGCCACAGTGCAACCGGCGCGAACAGCTTCACTCCCTTCATCCACTGTAAAATCTTTTTGATAAACAGCAAGATAAATGGAATCGGAATAATGTTTCCGAGTACGCAGATCGGTATCGCCTGCAGAATGCCAACACCCAGAAGCTTCGCTGCTAAAAGACCGCCTCGCAGTTCAAGGATCGGCAACAAGGAAATAATAAAGATTACCGCTTCTCTGGAAATATAATCAGAAAGGGTAGCGGTAAACCACTCAATAATCGATGTCATTAAATACTCCTAAAAAAAGATTATAATTGACACCTATTATAAAGGGTTAACGCTACCCTGTCAACGCAGGAATCTGTCATTTTTTCGCTTGTTTTTCAACAAATTCGATTTAACAACACAGGAAGAACGGAATTCGTCCACCCATACAACAGCTGCAGAGCATATAAGTCATACACATCTTGCTGCAAT
>JAFQDI010000065.1 GCA_017416055.1 Lachnospiraceae bacterium | reverse complement strand
GATGATCACCTTCAGCATGGGGAGAATCTGTTCCATTGCCTCGAAGTACATGCGCTGCTTTGTGATATCCGGGAATTTCGCGTACTCGGCATACAGGGCATTAAAGCGGGCAACCTGTCCGAGGGCTTCATTGATCCGGGCTTCCTTCTCGGCCTCGGCATCTTGCAGGATCTTATCAGCCTGGGCCTGTGCGGCGGGGAGCTGCTCGGCGCGGAATTTGTTCGCCTCATTGACAATGGTGTCTGCGTTCTGCTTCGCAGTTTCCACCGCATCGAAAGCTGCTTTTACGGCACTGGTAGGGGTATCCACATCCTGAATGGTCACGTTCTTGACCTGAAGGCCGATGTCTTCTGCCTCAAGGCGCTCAGTGAGTTTCGAGGAAACCTTGCTTTGGATCTCATAACGACCGGTAGTCAAAACATCGTCCACCGCATAGACACCGACGGTATCACGAATGTAGGACTGTGCTAACATCTTCAGAATATTTTCCGGTTCCTGAGAATTATACAGATACTTGATTGGGTCGGAAACCGCATATTCAATGTAGCAGGAGACATCAAGAAAGTTAAAATCGGAAGTGATCATCAATGATTCATACTCGATGGAATTGTCTGTCTTTTCGTCGTAGCCGATGGCAAGGCCGTGAACAGTCATATCCACGATATGCACTTTCTGGATGAACGGAATGGCAAAGTGAATACCGGAAGTGGTTACGGCAGAGGGATTTCCCAGTGTGGTAACTACTGCATTCTGGTTTTCGGTCAAGCTGTAGACACAGTTGGAACCCATGATCACAAGCAGAATAACGGCAATGACGATGGCGGCGATTTTGCCGACCGATTTTAGTTGCTGGGTGGTTTGCTGATTGTAAGCGTTCTGGTTATAGTTGTTTGCAGACATAACGAGTGCCCTCCTTATGAATTGGATTTGGTAGCTTCATCTTTTGCGTCTTTTTTGTCCTGAAGCATCTTCAGGAGCAGATTAAAGGCGTAAAGAATAAATGCGACAAAAAAGGTGGTGAAGATGGATGCCATCAGCCAGGATTTGCTTTGGGTCGGATCAATAAAAGCAAAGACCAGTGTGGCCAGATACATCAAAACGATGAGTACAATGCCGGCCATCGCGAGGACTCGGCGAACGGTAGAAAGTTTTTCTTTTTTCATCGTAATCATTCCTTTCCGCAGGCATCGAGAGAGGCACTGCTATTCAATCGGATACGGCTGGCTGCCATCCAGGCAATTCGGAAGGTCAGGGCATCCTCGAAGTTGCGAATATCCAGACCGGTCAGCTTCTGTACACGTTCCAACCGGTAGACCAGTGTGTTGCGGTGGAGGTAAAGCTGTCTTGCCGTCTCGGAAATATTCAAACTGTTTTTAAAGAAACGGTTCACGGTGGAGAGCAGTTCGTCATCCAGTTGAGGAAGGGTCTCTCCGAAAATATCGTGGGCGAAGGATTCGCACAGCGGTAACGGAAGCTGATAGATCAGCTTGCCGAGGCCAAGCGTGTGATAATCGTAGATCTGCCGCTCGGGGAAAACCAGTTTTCCGGCATCCAGTGCGAGAGAAGCTTCTCGGTAAATGCGAGGAAGTTCGTTCAAGGAAGGTGCGATCGTACTGTAAGCGATGCGGAAGCTGACCATGGCCTCGGAACTTAAGGTGTCCGCCATGAAAGGTGCTGTTTGCTGCAGATAGCTCTGCGCGTCAACGGTGCGGGACAGGTCACGGATCAAGGCGAATAGTTTGTCGTTGATCATCAGGCAGGTATCCAGGTTGGATTCGACGAACAACTGCTGAAGAATGGTGCGAAAATCCGTGGAAGCAAAGCGGTCGATGGAGATCAGCAACAACCCGTAGGGGGACGAGGCGGAAATTCGCAGCTGCTTTATCCGATGCGGGAGTTCATCCTCGTTGAGTGCACCGGTGAGATAGCGAAGGAAAAATTGCTCACGGTTCATCTGCTCGTCGCCGGCTTTGATCAGAAACTTAATCTGACTTGACGCAATACAGCCGCCGGTGTAGCTGGCGGTGGGGGAACCATGTGCAATCAACACGAGCGGGATACCTATTTGCTCGGTTAATTTGAAGAAATGAAATACATTGCCGTCCTCGGCAGGGACACTTTGGCTGACAGAAGGGCTGTCCCAAAAATCCACACAAATCTCCTGAACAGAATCAGGGAGTGTGAATGTCGAAGCGATTGCCTGGTTCTTCACACCCAAAAGTGCGAAGTCTGTACGTACCACGGCGGCAAGCTCAGTGAGTGCTTGCTGGAATAGTTGATTGGATAACATGTTGATGCCTCCGGAAATTCAGTATATGAATAAGTATAGCATAGGTTTTGAAAAATTCCAATAAAAGAAGTATTAAGATTTTAAATCTGTGCGGGGGATAGGACTTGAAAATGGTCACTGATGTGATAAAATAGAAGAAAACGAAGGAGGGAAGAACATGGGGAAAATAACGATAGCGGAAAAACTGAAAAACACGAAGATGAAGAGTCCGAACGGTGTGTACAATGTTTTGGGCTGGGTTTGGAAGACTTTTGTTGCCCCCAAATACAATGCGCACTACACGGTGAAGACGCCGGTCGGTGAGGAGGGGGGTCCGTTCATCATGATCAGCAATCACGCGTCACGGATGGACTACATTTACACGGGAATCCCGGTGCTCCCCAAACGGATGAATTATGTTGCGGGGTACAATGAGTTTTTCCGATCTCATCTGGCGTTGGTGTTCGGACTTTTGCGCGTAATTCCGAAACGAAACTTTGTCCCGGACAATTATACCATCAGAGAAGTCAACCGAGTGCTCAAAAATGGTGGAAATATTATGATCTTCCCTGAGGGTATGAGCTCCATTTCCGGAGCCAACCAACCGGTAGCTATCGGAACCGGAAAACTGTTAAAGCTATATAAACTGCCGGTATACTATTCAGTGATCAAGGGAGGGTATCTTACCAGCCCGAAATATAATGTGAAGGACCGTCCCGGAAAGGTAGAGGTGGTAGTGGACCGACTGTTCACACCGGAGCAGTTGAAAGAGATGACGCCGGAGCAGATCGAGGATCGGATCAACGAGGCGATCTATCACGATGATTACGCTTGGAACAAGGTGGAGCAGAACCATTATGCGATTGGAGAGAACGGAGCAGAACATCTGGAGGATCTGTTGTTTTGGTGCCCCCGATGCAATCGCCAGCATACCATGAAAGGCGAAGGAAACAAATTCTACTGTACCGCCTGCGGAAATGGAGCGATGCTCATGGACACCTACGATATGGTACCGTTCGATGAAGATTGTGTGATTCCCGAGACACAGACAGAGTGGTTTAATCAGCAGAGAGAGGTAATCAGGCAGGAAATCGCTGATCCGGACTTTATCTTAAAAGAGAAAGTGAAGCTGGGGAACCTTCCCAAATACAAGTATCTGAAAAATCAGGCAACTTCTGAAATTGTTGGAGAGGGGGAACTGACGCTGGATCGCTCAGGCCTGACCTACCGGGGAACGAGAGATGGCGAAGCATTTACCTTCCATATTCCCAGTTTGTCGCTTCCGACATACGGAATGTGCACAGACTTGAGTCGTTTCTATACTTTTTATAACGGAGAGTTTATGGAGTTCTATCCGGAGAATAGTATCGTGGAGAAATTTTTCCTGGCTACGGAGGAAATCCATCGGCTGAACGGAGGAAAGTGGAAAGCGTTTAAGCCTAATGATCAATAAGATGATGAAAACGGGCCTGCCGCAATTGCGGCAGGCCCGATCAATTCTTCGGTTCTTGATGAAAGATTAGTGAGCGATAACCAGCTCGGTCTCCTTATCAAATACATGAATCTTATTGGTGTCAAGTGCGAACTTAACGGTATCGCCCAGTCTGGACTTGGTATCGGGGTTAACACGTGCGGTAACGTTGGTGTTCTCGATATCGAAGTACAGGAATACCTCAGCACCCAGGGTCTCGTATACACGTACGGTAGACTCAAGAACTGCGTCAGCATGAGCAGCGATATCAGCGGGATCATCACTTACGTTCTCAGGACGGATACCCAGAACAACGGTCTTTCCGGTATAACCGCCATCGATCAGAGCCTTGGACTTAGCATCGTTCATCTTGATGCGTCCGGAGGTACCGATCTTCAGGTAAGCAACATCACCCTCAACCTCACATACAGCATCCAGGAAGTTCATCTGAGGGGATCCGATGAAACCTGCTACGAACAGGTTGCAAGGATGGTTGTACAGCTCGTCGGGGCTAGCCACCTGCTGAACAACACCGTCCTTCATAACTACGATACGGGTACCAAGGGTCATAGCCTCAGTCTGGTCGTGAGTTACGTAGATGGTAGTAGCATGGAGTCTGTTGTGCAGCTTAGCGATCTCAATACGCATCTGTACACGAAGCTTAGCATCCAGGTTGGAGAGCGGCTCATCCATCAGGAATACCTTAGGATCACGAACGATAGCACGACCCATAGCAACACGCTGTCTCTGACCACCGGACAGAGCCTTCGGCTTACGATCAAGGAGCTTCTCCAGGTCGAGGATGTGAGCAGCCTCAAGAACCTGCTTCTTAATCTGATCCTTCGGAACCTTACGCAGCTTCAGACCGAATGCCATATTATCAAATACGGTCATATGAGGGTACAGAGCGTAGTTCTGGAATACCATCGCGATATCACGATCCTTAGGCT
>JAFQDI010000064.1 GCA_017416055.1 Lachnospiraceae bacterium | reverse complement strand
CATCTGCAGGCCGCCATAATGGTCGTGATCCTGCTCAAAACGGGTAAACTCCATGAAGGTGTAAGGGTCAGCCGGAGCATCCAAATCCTTGCAGGTCTTTAGAATACTGCCGCCCTGGAACACTTTCGGGATGGGCAGACCATAGTACTCCATGATCGTCGGACAGACGTTTGCATGGGAAACCGGCTGACGGGTATATACGCCGCCATGAACACCCTCGGGATGACGCACAATAAACGGAATACGCGTCACGTCATCGTAAGCCGCAGGGCCTTTCGCAAACAGACAATGGCTGTCCATCAAATCACCATGGTCAGAGGTATACATAATCATCGCGTCCTCCGGAACGTGATCAACCACTTTGCCAATCAACTCATCCACATAGGAATTACATCCGAAAAATGCAGGTCTCATAATCTTCAGATTCTCCCGGTCCGGCTTCGGCTTCTCCGCCGCCCAAACGTGCTGGTATTCCGGTTTTCCTTCCAGGGTATCATAGACAGCAGGATTCTTCGGGAATTCATAGTCATCGTACATGTGGTCATAAGGAGGCGGGCAGAGGAACGGTCCATGGGGCTCATCAAAGGAAACCACCAGAAAATAATCCTCGTCCTTATGCTTCTCCATAAAATCCAAGGCCTTTACCATTACTTTATAGCCATAAGTAAAGTCATCGGGAAGTTCCTCAAACTTCATCGTATCTGAAGTGCGGGACTTTATGCGGTCTCTCTCGGTCATCTCCTCCAGATAACGTCTCATGTCGTACCAGTATTCTTCCTCCCAACCGTCGGGGCAAAAACCGTTTCCAAAATAATCCGTTCCGTCCAGATGCCATTTTCCGATATATCCGCACGCAATACCGTTGTCAGTCAGTCTCTGACCGATGGTCTTCACATTGTCACCCAGCGCCATACCATTCGCCCAGGATCCGTTGCACGCGGGGAACAATCCGGTAAACAGACAGGATCGCGCGGGGCCACAAACCGGCTGTCCGGTGTATGCGCGCTCATAACGAACACCGGAAGCTGCCAAACGGTCAAGGTTAGGCGTCTTCAGTCCGGTCTCCTTGTAACAATTCACCATGTCGTAACGCTGTGTGTCCGTCATAATAAAAACCATCTGTCTCTTCATAATACATCCCTTCCTTTCTGATCGAGTTGTCTCTCGTCCTGTTTACGCTTTGATTGCATTTCCGGTATACAATTGGTAATACTTGCCCTTCTCCTCAATCAACTGATCGTGGGTACCGCGCTCAATGATCCGCCCCTGTTCCAGAACCATGATACAGTCGCTGTTTCGCACAGTGGACAGGCGGTGAGCGATGACAAAGGTGGTGCGTCCGCTCATCAGCTTATCCATACCGTCCTGCACCAGACGCTCGGTACGGGTGTCGATGGAGCTGGTCGCCTCGTCAAGAATCAGTACGGGCGGATCTGCGATGGCTGCTCTCGCGATGGCGAGGAGCTGGCGCTGTCCCTGGCTCAAATTCGCCCCGTCTCCGGTCAGCAGGGTATTATATCCATCGGGGAGTCTTCGGATAAAGCCGTCCGCGTTGGCCAGCTTTGCCGCTGCGATAACCTCCTCATCGGTGGCATCCAGCTTTCCGTAGCGGATGTTCTCCATGACAGTGCCGGTGAATAAATGGGTATCCTGCAATACAATGCCTAGAGATCGACGCAGGTCTGCCTTTTTAATCTTGTTCACATTGATACCATCGTAACGGATCTTTCCATCCTGAATATCGTAAAACCGGTTGATCAGATTGGTGATCGTCGTCTTTCCAGCTCCCGTAGAGCCTACAAACGCAATCTTCTGACCGGGTGTTGCATACATTTTAATATCATGGAGAACCATCTTCTCATCGGTATATCCAAAGTCCACACCATCAAAGACTACATCTCCCTTCACCTCCACATAGGTGGTCGTTCCGTCCGCCTTGTGGAAATGCTTCCATGCCCAGCGTCCGGTGCGCTCTTCCGTCTCCGTGAGCTCGCCGTTCACTTCCTTTGCATTCACCAGCGTCACATAGCCTTCGTCCGTCTCGGGTTTCTCATCCAGCAGATTAAACACACGCTCCGCGCCGGCCAGTGCCATGATGATACTGTTGAACTGCTGGCTCACTTGATTGATCGGCATGCTGAAGTTTTTATTGAACTGCAGGAAAGAAGCAAGACTTCCCAAAGTGAAGCCGCCCACACCATTGATTGCCAAAATACCGCCCACGATGGCACAGAACACGTAGCTCAGATGACCAAGCTGTGCATTGACCGGACCCATGATGTTGGAAAACTTGTGTGCATTATTTGCACTCTCACAGAGGTGATCGTTCAACTCATTGAACCTCTCGATATTCTCGTCCTCGTGGCAGAATACCTTTACCACCTTCTGACCGTCAATCATCTCCTCGATAAAGCCGTTCACTGCGCCAAGGGCTCTTTGCTGGGCCACAAAGTTGCTTCCGCTCAAGGACATAATCTTCTTCGCGCTGAACATCATCACCGCAACCATGATCATCGTCAGGAAAGTAAGCGGAACACTAAGGATAATCATATTGATAAACACACTGACGATGGTAATGCAGCTGGAAATAATCTGAGGAATACTCTGGCTAATCATCTGACGCAGAGTGTCAATATCGTTGGTATATACGGACATAATATCGCCGTGGGCATGACTGTCAAAATAGCGGATCGGCAGGCTCTGCATGTGGTGGAACACCTCAATACGCAGATTGCGGAGCACGCCCTGGCTCACCTTCACCATGATCCGGCTCTGAACGAAGGACGCTACGATGCCTAAAGCATAGAATCCGGCAACTCTGGCGATTGCACTCGCCAACACGGAGAAGTCCGGCTCTGCCGCCTCCTTTAACGGCTCAATGATACCGTCGATCAGGGTCTTCATAAACAGGGTCCCCTGAATACTGGCCACCACGCTGCCTACGATACAAAACAGTACAACCACGCAGGCAATGCCGTAATCCTTCAACACATATCGCATCAGACGGGAGAACAGCTTCCCGGGATTCTTTAGCTTCGGACGAGGGCCGCGAAGGCCTCTCGCCCCCGGACCATGTCTGGGTCCTCCGGATCTCCCCTGACTACTGTAATTTGTTTTCTGTTCAGCCATCAGTCCTCGCCTCCCTTCTCGTCAAAATCACCGCCGCCACTGGTCTGGGACTCATAAACATCGCGGTAAATCTCATTGGACTCAAGTAACTCCTCGTGTGATCCGAATCCATTGACACGCCCGTTCTCCATGACGATAATTCGGTCCGCATGTTCCACACTGGACACACGCTGGGCAATGATCAGCTTTGTGGTTCCGGGGATCTCTTCCGCAAAGGCCTTGCGAATCTTCGCGTCGGTGGCGGTATCCACCGCGCTGGTGGAATCGTCAAGAATCAACACCTTCGGTTTCTTTAAGAGGGCTCTGGCGATACAAAGCCTCTGCTTCTGACCGCCGGAGACATTCGTTCCGCCCTGCTCAATGTAGGTCTCATATTTTTCCGGCATACGCTCGATAAACTCATCGGCACATGCCAGCTTGCAAGCATATTTACACTCTTCCTCCGTAGCATCGGGATTTCCCCAGCGAAGATTCTCCAAGATCGAGCCGGAGAACAGCACGTTTTTCTGGAGCACTACAGAAACCTCGTTGCGTAAGGTTTCCAAATCATACTCACGCACATCCACTCCGCCGACCTTCACCGAACCCTCCTGCACATCGTACAGACGGCTGATCAGATTCACCAGACTGGATTTCGCGCTTCCGGTTCCTCCGATGATACCGATGGTCTCACCGGACTTAATCTCCAAATCAATATCCTTAAGCACCGGCTCGACACTGTCTTTCCGATAGGAAAATACCACATTCTCAAAGGTGATGCTTCCGTCCTTCACCTGATAAACCGGCTCATCCGGGTTCACCAGATCGCTCTTCTCGTTCAGCACTTCAGCGATACGCTGTGCGCTGGCAGAGCTCATGGTCATCATAACAAAAATCATGGAGAGCATCATCAAACTCATCAAAATATTCATGCAGTAGGTGAGCAGACTCATCAATTCACCGGTGAGCAGATCATCCACAACAACCATCTTCGCACCCATCCAGCTGATCAGCAGGATACAGGTATAGACCGTCATCTGCATGATAGGGTTATTCAAGGTCAGAATCTTCTCCGCCTTCACAAACAGACGGTAAACATTATCCGCAGCGGAAGAAAAACGCTTCTTCTCATAATCCTCGCGAACATACGCCTTCACCACGCGGATCGCGGAAACATTTTCCTGTACACTGGCATTCAGCTCATCATATTTCTTAAAAATCTGGCGAAAACTCTTCGTGGTGGCATTCATGATCAGGAACAGACAGATGCCAAGGAAGAACACCGCGACAAGATACACAGTCGCCAGTCTGGGGCTGATAAAAAAGGCCATGACCATCGCACAGATCAGGTTCATGGGTGCACGGAAACACATGCGCAAAATCATCTGATAAGCCATCTGCACATTCGTCACATCGGTAGTCAGACGGGTAATCAGACCTGCTGTACTGTATTTGTCAATATTTGCAAAAGAAAAGGTCTGAACATTCTCAAACATGGCTTTGCGCAAATTCTTCGCAAAGCCCGTGGATGCCTTCGCACCGCACACACCGCCCATGTATCCGGTGAACAGACCTAACGCCGCCACGACGATCATCAGCGCTCCCATCTTATAAATATGGTTAATATCGCCCTTCTCCACACCGTAATCGATGATGGATGCCATGATCAGCGGAATGGCCGTGTCCATGATTACCTCCAGCACCATAAATACCGGTGTCATCATGGAGACTTTTTTGTATTCTTTGACCTGTTGTGCCAGCGTTTTCAGCATGGGAATTCCTCCTCAAATCTCTCTGACTTTTCTTTTCCTATTATGCGCCTTCACCTTTCCGCTGTCAATATTCTTATCCCGCGAATTTTCTAATCTTTCTATAAACACAATTGACTTTTTGTTACTCAGACAGTATGATAATCTTCAGTATAATTATAAAAACAGAAGGAAGGTTCGCGAAATGAAAGAATCTGATAAGGAGCGTTCGATTGCCAATTTCTTCCGTGAAGAATGGGCAAAACTTCGCCCCATGACATTAAAAGAAAAAGCATCCTATATTTGGGAATATTATAAGGTACACCTCCTGATCATCGGTCTGTCACTGTCTCTGATCATTTCCGTGGGCGTATCTCTTTATACCGAGTATAAGGCAGGTAAAATTGTTTTTGGCATCGGCATTGTGAACGACAGTTTTGCCGGAGATGCAATCGCAGAACCTCTGGCAACCGGCTTTGCCGAATACCTTGGGCTTGCCAAAGGAAAAGAGCGTGTTTATGTCAACCATGGTTACTCCGTTAACAAAGGGACCAGTGAAGAACAGGCTTTTCTGAATATCCTCATGTTTGTAGATGCCTCTACCGGAGATATGGATGCCGCCATCTGTCAAAAAGATGTGTTGGAGTTGTACGCTTCGGATCCTGAGGCTTGGCTGGATATCCGTACTTTCTTAGACGAAACCACCTTGGAAGCACTCTCCGGACGATTTTGTTATGCAAAGGATGCAGAGGGAAATGAATTCCCCTGTGGCCTTTATCTTCCTGACCAGTCACTGAATACCGATCTATCGCTGACGCTCAAGGATCCGATTTTGGTCTTTCTTTCTGCCGGACAGAACCGGGATTATTTTGACGATCTTGTTTATTATCTGTTTGATGATGAGCTGGCTGAATAAAGAAGGTGAACACATGGCCTATCGGGTTGCTATCGTTGATGACAGCGATATTGATGCAAAATATGTGCAGAGCATTTTGGACGTTTGGGCACAGGAACTGCCGGCTGATGTTCTAACTGAGCGATTCCCTTCCGCAGAGAGTTTTCTGTTCCGGTATGCAGAGGACAAGGACTGGGATATTCTGCTTTTGGACATTGAAATGGGTGCCGTGGATGGCGTGACCATGGCGAAGCGTGTGCGTCAGGATAACGAAGCGGTGCAGATTATCTTTATTACCGGCCACTCTGACTATATTGCAGAAGGGTATGAGGTGGCTGCGCTCCACTACCTGATGAAACCGGTGAACCGGGAGAAGCTGTTGACCGTTTTGGACAGAGCACTGGAAAAGCGAAAGCAGGAAGATCGGTGTCTGAACCTGGAGGCCTACGGCGAAATGGTACGGATTCCATTCTATGAAATCCGTTATCTGGATGTGCATCAAAACTATGTGACGATCCACGCAAAGTTGGACTACACCGTCAAACGCTCCCTGGGCGATGTTGAGAAAGAGTTGGACGACCGCTTTTGCCGGGTTGGCCGAGCCATGATCCTGAATCTGAAATACATTCGACGGGTGACGAAAACGGAAGTTCGACTGTCGGATGGTACAGTGCTTCCTCTGCCAAGAGGGGCGTATGAGCCGTTAAATCGAGCGATCATTACGCATACATAAGGAGACCGTTATGACCCTCTTTTCAAAACAGATTGATAAACGCATCGCGGCCTACCAGCGGGAGCTGATTGAAACCCACTACAGGGAAGTAGAGAACATGTACCGGCAAATCCGAGGCTGGCGTCATGACTACCGGAATCACATTCAGGCAATGAAAGTGTTGGCGGCTGACGGTGATATGGATGCCATCAAGGCATATCTGGACGAGCTGGACACGGACTTAAATACTGTGGATACCGTGATCAAGACCGGAAATGCCATGGCAGATGCCATTCTAAACAGCAAGATATCTCTGGCACAGTCAAAACGGATTTCTGTCCATTGCGATGCGCATATCCCGGTGAAACTGAAAATGTCCGAGCTGGATCTGTGCTGCATCATCGGAAATCTCTTTGATAATGCTATCGAAGCCAGCTTGCCTTTACCGGAAGACCGGCGGCAGATTAGGGTATATATGGATATGAAGGGTACCCAGCTTTACATCTCTTTCACTAACTTCACTTCCACAAAAAAGATGGAGAAGGTAGGTAAGCTGTTCAGGACAACCAAGGGTGACGGTCACGGCTTTGGCCTTGTGCGAATCGATAACATCATTGAACGGCTGGACGGGTACTTAAGCCGGAACTCCGAGGACGGAGCGTTCACCACGGAAATTTTGATTCCGCAGATATAAAGTTGCAATTCATCACCGAAATTTGACGATTCGTCCCCAAAATGATCCGGGGGCGAATTTTTATGCTATGGTATATTTGTGAGGTGAGGAAACATGAAAAAGAATAGAAAAGAAAAACCGAAATACAGTATCGGTCAATGTATATGCTTCATGGTCAAGACTGCATGGAACTCGGTCAGAAGTGTTTTGTGGTTAAGTGTTCTGTTTGCGCTGTTAAGTGTGGGCGTAAATCTGGCACAGCTGTTCATCGCTCCTGTGGTACTGCAAAAGGTGGAGACACTGGCACCGCTTGGCGAACTGCTGATTACGATCGGTGTGTTCTCCGCGATCCTGATGGCACTGAATGCGTTGTTAGGCTATGTGGATGAGAACATTATGTATGGCCGCATTGATGTGCGCAGTGAGGTCATTCATATGATCAACCATAAGGCATTTACCATATCCTATCCCAACATTAAGGACCCTAAGGTATTACAGCTGCACCGTCAGGCGCTGATCAACTGCAATTCCAACGCAAAACCTTCGGAACATATCTGGCACACGCTGACCGGACTCATGATCAACGTGACAGGTTTTGTCATCTACCTGTTTCTGCTCACGGATGTGAATCTCTTGCTTATTGGCATCGTGGTTGTGACAACGGTCATCGGTTTCTTCATCAGCCGCCACATTAATCAGTGGCAGTACCGCCACAAGGACGAGCTGATGCGCTATGAAAAGGAACTGGGCTATTTGGTCAGCAAGACAGAATCAGTGAAGTTGGCAAAAGATATTCGGATCTTTGGTCTGGCACCTTGGCTGAACGATATTTTCCACAGCACAAGGCGGCTGGCGGAGGCTTTTTCTGTCCGCAGAGAAAAGGTTTATGCATGGAATTGTCTGGTGGATTTGATCTTGCAGCTTGCCCGAAACGGCATTGCCTATGCCTACCTGATCCACCGGGCCCTGACAGAAGGAATGACAGCGTCTGAATTTCTGCTGTATTTCACCGCGT
>JAFQDI010000063.1 GCA_017416055.1 Lachnospiraceae bacterium | reverse complement strand
CGTGGAAGCGTACGCGAAGCAGATTTACGGCTCCAGGGAGCAGGAACAGGTATGGAAGTTATATGAGCGGCTCTCTGAGGAGAACCGTATGCGGGCGAAGTCGTATATGGAGAAGCTGTTTGCGGTGCAGAAGATGGAAGACGTTTTGAATGAATAGGAGAATGGTATGCAGTATTACGGTACATTAGGCCCGTCCTGCAGTTCGGTGGATACGTTGGTGAAAATGTTTGAGGCCGGTATGACGGGTGTGCGTTTAAATTTGTCTCACGGAAATTTGGATGAAAATGGTCATTGGCTGGAAATGCTGTTTGAGGCGGCAAAGCGATGCAAAGTGCACCAGCCGCAGGTGCTGATCGACCTTCAAGGGCCGGAGCTGCGGCTGGGTAAGATATACAAGCAGATAACTATAAATGAGGGGGACCAGGTAATCTTCGGAGACGGAGGTATTCCGGTTCCGAAGATTTTCCTAGCCTATGCAGGGATTGGGGATCGCCTGCTGGTGGATGATGGTAAACTGGAGTTTACCGTAGAGTTCGCCCAACCATTGTTTATCAGTGCCCGCGTAACCCGGGGCGGAGGTATCAAATCGGGCAAGAGTCTGGCAATCGTTGGAAAGGAGCTCCCAATGCCGACTTTGACCGAGAATGATCGGAAAAATATTGGTCTTGCTTCGAAGTACGGTGTGACCGGGGTCATGCTGCCGTTTGTGCGGGGCAAGGAGGATCTGCTGACGTTGCGCCGTGCGTTGGAGGACGCAGGAGCAGGTCATGTAAAAATTTTCGCCAAGATTGAAAATATGCAGGGGGTGAACGCCCTGAAGGAATTGCTTCCCTATTGTGACCATGTGGTCATTGCCCGCGGTGATCTTGGCAATGCGATGCCGCTTTGGAAACTTCCGGGTGTGCAGAAGGAACTGGCATTCAAGTGCAGACAAGCGGATAAACCGTTTATGGTCGTGACTCAGATGCTGGATTCGATGCATGAAAGAGCGGTTCCGACCCGTGCGGAAGTTCTGGATATTTATAATGCTGTCTTGGACGGTGCATCGTCACTGATGCTGACCGGTGAGACCGCAGCCGGAAAATATCCGGCCGAGGCGATGGATTATCTGGTTAAGACCGGTCGTGAGGCCGAAGCGGATCAGAATTTTTGTTTCTGCCGCTGTTTTGCCCAGCGGTAGATGGTCGAGTTTTCTGCCGGGCAGTGAGTGAGAGCGCCGGATAATGCCTTTTCGATAGCGTCTCTGGAGTAATGTTTGTAAGGAATGAGCAAATCCGGGAGCTCTAAGTGAATGGTTTTGCATTTCCTACATTTCAGCCTGCGAAGGCGGAAGATGATTTCTTCGCCGGTGGCGCTGATCACCTGTCTGCATTTGGAATCCCTTACGTACATGTTGCCGCCGCAGCGAGGACATGACCGAGATTCTCTGGCTTTGATGTAATAGGCTCCATTTTTCATGAGTACTTCATAATTTTCCAGAATTATCATATGTACACCTGCCTATCCATGTGGGAATCGTTGAGTAAGTTTTACCTAAAAATGACGACAAAAAACACGCAACACGGGTGTGCTTTATAAATAAAACGGAAATTTTGGGGATTTGTGACCGAAATTTAGAAAAAAATAGAAATTAAAAAGAAAAAACGGTGTGACAAAGAGAAGAGATGTCTTTGCCACACCGTTTTGGTATGATTCGATAGTTATTTTATTTATTTTCTTCCCACATTTTCACCGGCATGCCGTTTACTTTCACATTGTCTTCGACGGCAATGATCAGGCATCGGCGGCCTTCGATGAAGCGGGTTTCCACCAGATCCAGGCGATCCGGGTTTACTTTGATGTCCACATCCGGAGTTTTTACGGCGAATTTTCCGGTTCCGGTGATGGCCGGTACCAGGATGGATGTGTTTTCGCCGGCGGCTTCTTCGTAGACCTGGTCGAAGCGTTCCAAACGCTCCGGTTCTACGCCGCTCTTTTCTAAGAGATCTTTCACTTCCGGCTTGGAGAGTCGGAGCGGTTCCTGATCTTCTTTATGTTCTTCCGCCATCTCGGTGAGATTTTCATGGATCTGGCGGACAATGGTATAGTCGCATTCCTCGCCCAGGGTTTCGGACAGGACTTCCTGGAAGGCTTCTTTCTGTGCCTTGAAGGAGATCGGTGACGGAGCGCCGAGGCAGGTGTCGATGAATTCGTAGTGCAGCTCCTCCGGGTTTTTGGAGAAGTAGAGGAGGCTGTGGATGTCGGTGCTGCGGTCATTGAAGGCCGGGAACAGGAAGCCGGTCATCGGCGGCTGTACCCACCAGTCGCGGGGCCGTTCCTCGATTTGGTTGGTGGCCTCATTGTAGGAAAGTCCCGGCTCGGAAAGTTTTACCGGGCAGATACAGCAGAGGATGTGGTTGTAAACTTCCTCGGACATGTCGAACATTTCCTCGTCGTCTTTTGCTTTTCCCGGAACGTCGTAGGCGCTGTGGATGAGGATAATGTAGTAGTTCTCACCGTAGTCGTAGTTTTCGATGACCTTCTGATAGAAGTTGTCTACCACTTCGTCGTCGCCAAGTTTGTCCTCCCGCAGCTTCATTAAGAGTGCATGGGCGCTGTCCTCACCTTCGTCGTGGATGGAGAATTCCAGGTTGTGGAGATTCTTGCCGATTCCGCCGGACAAGGTCTTTTTGAAGATCTCGTAGTATTTGAAGATCTCTTCCTCGGACAGGGCGAAGAAGGCCTCTCGAAACTTTGTTTTGATCTGCTTTTCTGCGTCCACGTAGCATCCGCAGATGCGGGTGATGGCGTTGTTATCTTTCTTAAATTGCTTTTTGATCTCTGCAATTTCGCGTTTGTTCATATGTGTCTCCTGTTTGGGTCAAAATTGATATCGGTGGTCCCGATCGGGCCTACAGTGCGATCAGACTTTCGTCATCCGGCACATACAGTTTGCCGCCGTAGTAGCGTTTGCCTTCGTTTTTGTAAAGACGCTCGCGGCCGGCGATATTGCTGTCCTCGGTGTGCCAGAGCACCAGATTCGGAATCTGCATGGCCTGGGCTAACTCGCAGGCTTCTTTGACGGTGCTGTGATGCTTTTCGTACGGTTTGTAGATCTCACGGTCGCCGTAGAGGCAGAAGGCCTCGTGGAGCAGCCAGTCGCTGCCCTTGACGTATTTTTCACACTTCTCGTTGTACGGCTCGTCGCCGAGGCAGGTCAGCTTGAGACCGTTGTTGAGACGCAGGGTGAAACCGAACTGTTTGGCTTTTGTGGAGTGGATATCGAAGAAGGTGACATCGTAGCTTAAAATATGGCGCGTTTCGCCGTCCTTTAAGGTCTCCAGGTGGATCCGGTCGCCGATCATGTTATAAAATTTGGCCTGAATGGTCAGACGGCAAAGCGTTTTGATCGTCTCTGCCAGATCTTCGTGGCAGTAGATATAGGCGTCACCCTCGTACTCGCCTTTTCGCATCTTGGTCGCGATCATACGGATCATCCAGACAACACCGAGGATATGGTCCGTATGTTCATGGGTCACAAACAGGTGGTGAATGCTGGTGATCGGGACGCGCATATGTTCCAGAATACGAAGGATTCCGTTGCCGCCTCCGGCATCGACCATAAAGTATTCGTCGCTGTCGCGCAGTGCAAAACATGTATTATAAAGCTCGGTCACAGCTGCATTGCCGGTTCCGAAAACATAAAGAAGCTCTCTGTCCATGAAAAATTTCCCCTTTCCGGTCATGGTTCTTTTATTGTCTTTTAAATACGAATATGTTACTATAAAATAGAAGGAAAAGCAATTGCCAGAGGGATAAAAATGTGGGAAAAGATGGGGTTCCCGAAGGCATTGTCAGAGAGGGGTATTTGATATGAGAGATTTGGATTATTTACGACTGTTGGCGAAACAGTTCCCGACAGTGAAAGCTGCCTCCGGTGAGATTATCAACCTGAAGGCGATCTGTGGACTTCCAAAAGGAACGGAGTATTTCTTCAGTGATCTGCACGGTGAATATGAGGCGTTTATTCACCTGCTCCGCAGTGCATCCGGTATGATCCGTGAGAAGATTGCGGATACCTTTGGTTATCTGATTTCCAAGGAAGAGGAGACGGCTCTTGCGAACCTGATCTACTATCCGGACAAAGCCCTTAGAAAGATTAAAAAAGAGGGCGGTTTTACCGAGGACTGGCAGAGAATTACAATCTACCGTCTCGTAAAGATGTGTAAGAATGTTTCTACAAAGTATTCCAGATCCAAAGTGCGTAAGACGATGCAGGCAGATTTCGCTTATATTATGGATGAGCTGCTTCACGTTGACTACAGCGATGAGAATAAGAAGCTCTATTATGAGGAGATTATTTCTTCTATTATCTCCGGCGGAATGGGTCATGAATTTATCAAGGCCCTCTGTGAACTGGTGCAGAACCTGACGATCGACAACCTGCATATCATCGGCGATATTTTTGACCGAGGTGCGCGTCCGGACTTTATTATGGAAGAACTGATCCAGTTCCATGACGTGGATATCCAGTGGGGTAACCACGATATCTCCTGGATGGGTGCGGCGACAGGCAACCTGGCTTGTATCTGTAACGTGCTCCGTATCGCGATCCGTTACAACTGCTTCGACCTTCTGGAGGATGGTTACGGCATCAACCTTCGTCCGCTGTCTATGTTTGCGGCAAAGGTTTACAAGGATGATGCATGTGAACTGTTTATGCCGAAGATCCTCGATGAAAATATTTATGATGCGGTAGACCCGGGTCTTGCAGCGAAGATGCATAAGGCGATCGCGGTGATCCAGTTTAAGGTGGAGAGCCAGATCATCAAGCGTCGTCCGGAATTTGATATGGATGACCGTCTGCATCTGTCCAATGTGGACTTTGCGAAGGGCACCGTAACAATCAAGGGCAAAGAGTATCCGATGAAGGATATGAACTTCCCGACGATCGATCCGAAGGATCCGATCAAGCTGTCTAAGGAAGAGGAAGAACTGATGAATATTCTTCGTGTTTCCTTTAAGCACAGCACAAACCTGAACCGCCACATCAAATTCGTATACTCTCATGGTGCAATGTACAAGTGTACAAACGGAAATCTCCTGTACCATGGATGTATTCCGATGAAGGAAAATGGTGAGTTCGACCAGTTAAATATCAAGGGTATTATCTACTCCGGCAAACGTCTCCTTGACTATATTGAGGATGTGGTGAAGATGGCTTACTTCCTTCCGGAGGATGATCCGAATAAAGAATGGTGCATGGACTTCGTATGGTACTTATGGTGCGGCCCGAAGTCTCCGGTATTCGGTAAGGACAATATGGCGACCTTTGAGAACTACTTTGTAGCGGATAAGGCAACCCATAAGGAGAATATGAACCCGTACTACAAGCTGATGCAGAAGGAAGAGATCTGCGATAAGATCCTCAAGGAATTTGGTCTTCCGGTTGAGGGATCCCATATTATCAACGGTCATGTTCCGGTTAAGTTAAAAGACGGTGAGAGCCCGATCAAGGGTAACGGCAAGCTGTTCGTTATCGACGGCGGTCTTTCCAAGTCCTATCAGCCAAAGACCGGTATCGCAGGTTATACATTGATCTTCAATTCCCGCCATCTGGCGTTAGCTGAGCACAAGCCGTTCCACAGGGATCAGGAGAATACACCGAAGGTTACGATCGTAGAGCAGATGCAGAAGCGTGTGATGGTAGGAGATACCGATAAGGGCACCGAGCTGAAGAAGCAGATCAACGACCTGAACGAGCTGGTTGCAGCATACCGCGGCGGTATTATTAAAGAAAAGATGGAGTAATGACTGAATGAACAAAGATGAATTTTTAAGAGGCCTGGAGGAAGCTCTTGCCGGTGAGGTGCCGGCGGCTGTGATCCGGGATAACGTAAAGTATTACGACTCTTACATCTCACAGGAGACGGCAAAGGGCCGCACTGTGGATGAAATCGTAGCAGAGATCGGTGATGCCAGGATCGTGGCAAAGACGATCGTGGAACATGCGGAGGCAGAAGGTACGGCGAGCCAGGATTCCGGCTCTGAGAGTTACCGGGATGCATCTTACGGCGGTTCCGGCAGAGCGTCGGATTCTTATGAGCAATCTGCGAACCGCGGTTTTGGTGTGCACTATATTGATCTGAATAAGTGGTACTGGAAACTGCTTCTGATCGTGATCGGTCTGCTGATCGTGACGACGGTGCTTCGCATCGTGGGTGCGGTCTTCGCAATTGTCGGCGGTATTGTTTCCTTGCTGGTGCGTTTTGCGGCGCCGGTGATGATTGTCCTGTTACTGATTTGGTTCATAAAAGGTTTAAAACGATAAAAAATTGTTTTTCAAGAGAATGTCCGTTTTGTGCTGGAAAAATCCGCGCAAGACGGACATTTGTTTTGTGACAATGGAAAAATGTAACAAAAAACTTATAGTAATTATTAAAAATATATGAATTTCCTATAGTGGGTTGACAAAAATGGGATTTACAAATATAATTTGTTTGTAACAAGATGTAACAATTTTGTAACAATCGAAAAGGAAATTTTATTAATGTTAAAAAATCTTATAAAAACCATCGGCTTATTCGCTTTCTGTGCAGCAGTTATGACAGCGATGCCGTTAACTACATATGCAGATCAGAAGAGTCCGGAATATCAGACCAGTACTTCTATGGTTGTCCGTGTGGAGGAAGCAATTGTTGATGTGTATGCAGCTCCGGAAGGAAGTTCCGAAGTTGTTGCCAAGGCTTGTAAGGGAGAGACCTATGAAGTCCTTGAAATGGCAGGCGGGAAATGGGCCCGTGTTCATATTGCCGGCCGTGAAGGCTATATGAATGTTGGCGATACAGCGACAACTGTAGCTGAGACCGTGGAAGAGGTTGTGGTAAACCCGACGGAAGCGAAGAGAGAGGAAATTGTTGAGTATGCGAAGCAGTTTATCGGTAACCCGTACGTTTGGGGTGGAACCGATCCGCACCGCGGTGCAGACTGCTCCGGCTTTACTTCTTATATTTTAAGAAATGTCGCAGGTGTGCATCTGTCTCATTCTTCCCGTGCACAGGTCAATGAAGGCCGCCGCATCAGCGTGGAAGAAGTAAGACCGGGCGATCTGGTATTCTATGGAAGCGGCAGCCGTATCAATCACGTGGCAATTTATGCCGGTGACGGCCAGATTGTACATGCTTCTACGGAGCGTACCGGAATCAAGATGTCCAGATGGGACTACCGTGCGCCGATCGCAGTGGTAAACGTACTGGGTGACTAGCAGGGAATGATGGGGATTTGCCCCGGGATTACAATGGAACAACATTTTTCGAAAGAAATAATAAGGAAACGTTCTGCTTCACAGATGTGAGTGTATCTGTGAAGCGGGACGTTTTTTGACATTACTTTCGATTTCGTTTGATCACCTGGAATACTTTCGCCTTCTCCAGTGTTTTTGCCACTGTGTAGAAGATCAGGGAGTCCACCGGCCACTGGATGAGGTTCTTGACGGCGCGAGCCGGAAGAATTACCAGATATCCTTTTCCGTTCAGAAGGGACAGCCAGTAGGTGCCGAGGATGATGTTGACCAGTACGGCTACGACCAGTTTTGCCACCAGCATACGCGGCAGACTTAACGGACGTTTGTAGAGGAACATGCCGTAAATGAAGGCCGCTAACATCGCATTGAGGGTGAAGCCCGGCATAAAGCCGCCGTCCGGCTTGATCATAAATTTGATCAGGTCCATGGCGCCGCCGAAGAAGGCGCCTACCACCGGTCCGAACAGGTAGTCTACCAGTTCGTTTGGAAGGGAGCCGAAACCGATCTTCAGGTTGGGAGTCACATTGATGGATGCGAAGGAGCCGAGGACAATGGCCATGGCGCCGAACATCGCGCAGCATGTGATCGTGTTTACATGTTTGAATTCATGGTAGGAATCAGAAATCAAAGCAAGTAATTTTTTCATAAAAAATACCTCCTTTGCAGAACCTGACCGCAGCAGGAGATACGTAAAGAATCTTCTGATACAGCGGGATGCGACATATGTACCGCAGCAAATTCCTCGCGTTTCCACGGAGAAATTTCTTTCGTCCAGCCGGCAACTCCCCGTCCGTCTGGCACTTGACGCACATATCTCTACTCTGCATATTTTGTTGGTTTCATCATAGCACACATCCCATAAAAAGAAAAGTCATGAAATGGAAAATTATGGTTTGCGAATATTTTTGTCCGGAAGGAACCATACTATGGTTGTAGTCAATAAACAAACATTTTAGGAGGTACTTCTCATGTCTAAGAACTACGATATGGACAACAACCAGAACAATTCCAGAAACAACAGCAGCAACAATGGCCAGAATAACTCCAGAAACAACAGCAACAACAATAGCCAGAACAACTCCAGAAACAACAGCAACAATAACTCCAAGAACAACAGCAGAGACTGCAAGGATTACTAGGATTCTGATTTCTGCGTCATGAACTGAACCAAAAGGCGGGCTGTATTCTCATTTGCGAGGGTATGGCTCGTTTTTCTATTTTTGACCATCGATGGACACGGCTTGTAACATGTCCTCGTTTGCCGGAATACTTTATAGTAAAACCATGGACATGGAGGTCACATGTTTCGAACAATTTCAATGAAGCAGCTGGAGGAGATGCTGGAGCGACGGGGCATAGGAAGTTATACCGATGATTTTGTACTTCTCGATGTGAGGAGCCGGGAGGAGTATGCGAATAGGCATTTGCGCGGAGCGTGGAATTTTCCCTATGAAGAGCTGGAGTATGCGGATGGACGCAGAAGCTGCATCACCGGACTTCCGAGGGGAACTCCGATCATTGTTTATTGTGATTACGGCAGCCGCAGCATGCAGGCGTCACGGATTTTGGAGCGACTGGGATATCAGGTGATCAACACGGCGGGCGGTCTTTCCTATTACCGCGGACGGCATATGGTCAGGGGCACCTAAACGTGAATCGCCAGAAATCATTTGACAGAGCCTGACAAAGCCTATAAAATGAAAGGGAATCCGATAAACATGAGAAAAATGGAGAATAAACATTGGAAAGATATGAGTTAATCGTCCCGTGCCACTTTGGCCTCGAGGCGATCATGAAAAGAGAAATCATTAATCTTGGTTATGAGGTGAGTCAGGTCGAGGACGGCCGTGTGACTTTCATTGGCGATGCGGAGGCGATCGTCCGCGCCAATATATTTTTGCGTACCACCGAGCGCGTGCTCTTGAAGGTGGGCAGTTTTAAAGCGGAGACATTCGAGGAGCTGTTCCAGGGAACGAAGGCGATCCCGTGGGAGGAGTATCTTCCGAAGGACGGCAAATTCTGGGTTGCAAAAGCTTCTTCTATTAAGAGTAAGTTATTCAGCCCGTCCGATATCCAGTCGATTATGAAAAAGGCGATGGTCGAGCGCATGAAGAATGCCTACGGA
Organism: Lachnospiraceae bacterium; assembly: GCA_017416055.1. The sequence continues at coordinate 1,409 of JAFQDI010000063.1, read as the reverse complement.
ATCACCTGGTTCCCGGAGGATGGCGCCAGCTATCCGCTGCGTGTGTTTATCCATAAGGATATTGTGACGGTGGCCATCGATACAACCGGTGAGTCCCTGCACAAGCGCGGCTATCGTACACTGACCAGTAAGGCGCCGATCACAGAGACGCTCGCGGCAGCGTTAATTATGCTGACCCCGTGGAAGAGTGACCGCATTCTGGTGGATCCGTTCTGCGGCAGCGGCACATTCCCGATCGAGGCGGCGATGATGGCAGCCAATATGGCGCCTGGTATGAATCGCGAGTTCCTTGCGGAGGACTGGAAGAATATCATACCGCGTAAGTACTGGTATGAGGCGATGGATGAGGCCAACGACTTAGTGGATACTTCCGTGCAGGTGGATATTCAGGGCTATGATATTGACGGGGATATTATTCGCGCAGCGAGAGCCAATGCGAAGGCGGCCGGTGTGGATCATATGATCCATTTCCAGCAGCGTTCTGTTGCGGATCTGAGCCATCCGAAGAAATACGGTTTCCTCATTACAAACCCGCCGTACGGTGAGCGAATTGAGGAGAAGAAGAATCTGCCGGAGCTCTATAAGACTATCGGTGAGCGCTTTGCAGCGCTGGATTCCTGGTCCGCTTACCTGATCACTTCCTATGAGGAGGCGGAGAAGTATATCGGCCGCAAAGCAGATAAAAACCGTAAGATCTACAATGGTATGATGAAGACATACTTCTATCAGTTCCTGGGCCCGAAGCCGACAGGAAAGAGTGCAGCGAGAAGAAACAATGGAGATCAGACAAACGAGAGATAACAATGCAGGGCGTGGACGTGAAGATGTCCACGCCCGTGTGGCTGATAGGGAAAGAGATAAGGAACTGCGCCTTCGAAGAGAACGGCGTAAACGCAGAAAAAGAAGAAGGCGAATCCGGCGGATCCTGACGATCGCAGCGCTGGGAATTTTGGCGGTGCTGGCGGTCGTGATCGGCAATCGGGTATTTGGTGCATGGTCCGGACACGATTCGGAGTCGAATGTGATGGACGGCACTCCGGTGGAGTACCCGATGGAGACGATGGTTTCGAAGGAATGGAGTGATGCCGGTCTTGTGAAAAAACGGGCGGAACTTCCTGTCAGATTCGACCTTCGGAATATGGGGCGCCTGATCGCGGTGCCGGACCAGGGAAGTTTCAATACCTGTTGGGCATTTGCGGCGCTGACGGCGGTGACCACGTCTATGCCGGAGGAGATGGTGACGGGTCTTTCGGCGGACCACATGTCGATCCGGAACGGTTTCGGACTGGGACAGGATGATGGCGGCGATTATGCCATGTCCTCGGCGTATTTGCTCTCCTGGCAGGGACCGGTGGCGGAGGTTGATGATCCGTACGGCGACGGTGTGTCACCGGAGAGATTGGGGCCGG
>JAFQDI010000062.1 GCA_017416055.1 Lachnospiraceae bacterium | reverse complement strand
AGGGGCTGATCCGAAAGCGAGAAAGGATCAGCCCCTGTTTTATATTATCAGATTAATAAGCTCACTCTCATCCCCCTGACAATATCGCGATGAAATCACTTCTCCACTACCATCAGCATACCTTCCGCGCCAAGGCGCTTCTTAGGCCTGCAAAGTAGTCCCTCCTGCATGCAGGAATCCATCATTCCGGATAACATTCCGGTTCCTGCAATCAGCTGAGCGTAAATGGGATACTCATTGATTAGATGTTTCGGAATCCGTTTCTTCATGAACTCCGCCAATTCCTTTGCAATCTGTTCCTTGATGTCCTGCATCCCGGCATGGAACTTTTCCGGCAAGGCGTTGAAGCGTTCAAACTCTTCCTTTTCGATCACAACCATCTTCGGTTCCAGCCGGTCAGCACATTTGCGAAGATACCCGCACTCAATGCACTTTGCAGCCAACTCCCGCTCATTCTCGCTGAGTTCTTCCACCGAGAGACCTCCGATTGCCCGCAAAACCAATAATAGCTTCCGATCCAGCGACAGATTGTTAGCGCAGCCAAAATGCTTATCCATCCACTTATTGTAAATGTTCCGAACAAACACGTAACCGAAGCCTCCCACCGATTTTCCAACGATTCCGTCACAGCCCGAAAAGCCGAACTCATACACTCCTCCGTCGAGGCACGCTATCGCCACTGACGAAAACTCTCTTTCCACCGGTTTCACATCGGTAAAATATTTTTCTCGCAGAATATCATTAATTTCCTGCCTGATACCCCACGCCACCGGCGAGATCATCGACCACAGAACAAATTTCTCATCCTCCTGCGGACTCAAAAACGAAAAATTCAAGATGTCATCATGGTGATTTTTCACCGCGGCCTTTAACCGAGCACATATTTTCGGCAGGTACTTTTCATATATTCCATTTGCCGCCGCATACTCCTCGTAATCCACCACGTGAACGTTAGAGATATATTTTCCGTTATCCAGTTTCCGCAGCAGACCATAGCTTCCGTTAGCACCGCGGCATTGAATGTCCAGTTCCTCCTCAATGTAAGGCATGGGAACACAGAGCTCCTCCGACAGCTCCTTTGCCGTCCTCGGTCTGTCTTTACACAGATAGATGAGATTTTGGGAAAACATTCGCTCTGCTTTAGGCCCCGGGTCGTTTCCGTCAGGATTTCCGGTTCCCCAGAACAGCAGATGCATGGGTTTTAATGTCAGTGCATGATTATTCATTGTCTCGACCCCTTTTCTGACGATATTCCGTGCTGAAAACAAACGCTGCTTCACCGTGGTTTCACTGATTCCAAGCGCAGCTGCAATGTCCCTTACCTTCTTTTCCTCGAGATAATACATCACCATCACATCGCGATACACCCTGGATAGAAAGGCAATCTCCGAAAAGATTTTTCGAATATCCTCGGCATCGGCGGTCTCCTCGATCAGCATCTCGATCTCGTTTTCCTTCGACACCAGTATCGGTTCACCGTTTTCGATACTGATATTCCCACTCTCTTTCTGCCTTTTTTCACAGTAATCGGCATACACTCTGCGGGCAATCGTCCACACAAACGCGTAGAAATTCTCGATCCTATCCTGCTTCTGCACGGAAGAGATCACCGCGAGAATGATCTCTGAGCACAGATCCTCCGCCTCGCAGGACGAATTGCATCGGTGATAGGAAAAGTGATAGACCTTGTCGAGAAACTCTCGGTCATTCATCAGACTCAGCACTTCGTTTGTTTTCATTGCACACCTTTTCGTTTCAATCATGATTGTTACACCTGTATAGTCGGTGGAAAAAGAGGTTGGTTAGGTTAATCTTCAACAACTTAATCCCGCATCCGTATTTTCATGCAGGCACACAGCTAATCGCTTTATCGACCTTTCCAAGACCGATGCGACAGGCACCCTTTCTTCAAGGATTAAAATCAAAACCACGGGCTGCCGCATTCGCGACAGCCCGTTCATTTCGATTTATTTCTTCTCCGTAAACCCAAGTACATCCATTGCAGCCTGAACATTTTCGTTCTGCATGAACAGATCCCAGATAATCTCAGACTCGTAGTTCGCGATCATCAGGAGGGAAATACCCTTGTCGATACCTACATAATCCTTCGCATACCAATTCTTGTCCAGATTGTATGCATCCAGCAGACCGTACTTATCGCCCACCAGTTTCTCAATGGACATATAGTTTTCCAGCGCTGCGATACAATATTCCGGTGCAAAAGGCATGGAGCCGATTGCTCCCGCAGTCGCAACGTGACCGTTGGAACGATGTGCGGAATTTCCGCCGCCGGAAGGAGGACAGCCCTGCAGACCATCATAACCTTCGATGGTATCGCATGCAGTCAGACCCCAGGAATTCTCATGGTAAGTCTTGGAACCGATCGCGTTGGTGATGCAGTACTGACGCGCTGCCAGTGTTGCCTTTACTGAGTTCTCATACCAATCCATACCCCTCTCGTCCACTTTTCCGCGGAAATCAATGAATGCGTGGGAGAACTGATAGGTGAAAATGGAGCCAAACCAGGAATATACGAACTCATAATCGCCATACTTTCCGGTCAGACGCTGGAACTTATAGTAAGGAGTCTTATCCAGTGGATGGGTGTCAGAGCCTGCGCTCAGCACGTAGAGCATCAGCTGCTCGCCGTAAACATCCCAATGTCCATCAAACCCCTTCTCAGGGCTATAGCCCATGTAGAACATATTCTTGTTGGGGTCAAGGTAGAAGCTCCAGTCGATCTGATCATAAACCTGCTTTGCCTTCTCCTTCACTGCTCCGCCAAAATACTCTCCCGCAACGATCGCGCCACACAGCAGGATACCGGTATCGATAACCGAAACCTCACTTCCGGTTGCGCGGTCACCGTTCAGCATGTTGATGAAGTGATAATAGAAACCTCTGAAGTTCTCCAAAGACAACAACGTGTCCATGGTCTTTTCCGCACGCTCTTCACCTTCTTCTCTGGTGATCCAGCCCTTTTCGATCGCATAAGGGATCGCTGCCAACGCAAATCCGGTCGTCGCTGTGCTGGCGATATTTCTGGATCCCGGATAGCGGTCACGAACCAATCCGTAAGCTCCGGTGCTCTCATCGGTCTGCGCCAGTTCCCACATGTACTTAAAGCAGGCCTCTGCCTCTTTCAGTACCAGTTCGCTCAATTCCACGTTCGTCTCAAACACATACTCCGGATGAGCCTCTGTCTCTTCCTCGGTGGGTGCTTCCGTCGTCTGTTCGCCCACTGTCGGTGCTTCCGTCGTCACGTCCGGTGTCTGATTGCAGGCTGTCAGCGACAGAATCATGATCAAACACAGCAGCATACTCACAAAACGCTTGAATAAACTATTCATTTTTCATTCCTCCCGTTTCTTTATCTTCACAGGTTATTTGATCTCCAACAGTTCAAATGCCCTCTGAATGTACTTGTTTTGATTGGTCAGCTTCCAGATCAGACCGGAACGATAATTCTCGATCATCAGAATACTGATACCCTTATCGATACCGATCACATCGTCGGAATACCAAGCCGGCTCCACGTCCAGATTGTACGCATCGATAAAACCGTATTTGCCCCAAAGCTTTTCATTTTGCGCGAAATACTCCATCGCGTTCATGCTCTCCTCGGGTGTGAACACGATAGATCCGATGGGTCCGCAGGGCGGGATTGTTCCATCCGGGCAGATCTGCTGGTTTCTGAAACAGGGAACTGCTCCCATCGCTCCGGAATATCCGGTCGGTGTATTGCAGGCAGTCATACCCCACGCATTCTCGCCGTAGGTCTTAAGGCCCAGCGGATTGTCAATACAATACTGTCGGTTCGCCTTTGTCGCACGCACAGAATTCTCAAACCAGTCAATTCCTCTGCGATCCTTCTTTCCGCGGAAATCGATGAACGCATGGGAGAACTGGTAGACAAACAGTCCGCCTCCGTGGCTGTGGTAGATTATTCCGCTGTCCTTATACGTGTTGCAGTACAGCGGACAGTCGTAAAACACGGTGGGTGCCACCGGGTACTTGGGCGCAGCCACACTCAGGAAATACATCATGAACTGCTCCGCATAGTGATCCCACGCGCCGAAATGACCTCCCTGACTCTCATGGTAACCCATGTAAAACTGGTCCTTCTGCGGATTGTGATACCAGGTCCAATCGACTTCTCTGTAGATATCCTCCCAGAGCTCCTCGATCTCTCCGCCAAAATATTCCGCCGCAACCAGCGCACCCATCAAAAAGATGGCTGTGTCAATGATGGAAACCTCACACTTGCCATACCGTTTCGCAGTCTCCATGTCCAGAAAGTGGTAGTAAAAACCGTGTACACGGTCAGGTTTCTCTTTCATCGTACGAAGAGTGCCCAGCACACGCGCTTCTCCCTCCGCACGGTTAATATATCCTCGCTCAATACCAATAATGATCGCAGGCAGCGCATAGCCCACCGATGCGATAGAGCACATTTTTTTATTCGTCATATGGTCCAAAACCAGACCATAGGTCTCCTCAGAAAGACTCACTTCATTCCAAAAGAAGTCAAAACATCTCCGCTGTTCTCTCTCAACAATGTCCCTCATGATGTCACCTTTCAGTTTTGAGTTATCCAAATTCTCTGCGTCAGAACGTCTCTCGCATTATCACCGATCATCACATCGAAAAGACCGGGCTCGAAGATGAAGTCTTCCTCATTATTATAAAAGGAAAGTGCTTCCGCGTCAATCTCGAAGTTTACTGTCCGCTCTTCTCCCGGTGCCAATGTCACGCGCTCAAAGCCTTTCAGTTCCTTCAACGGTCTGACTACGCTGGCAGAGACATCCCGGATATACAGCTGCACCAGAACCTCGCCGCAAACCGATCCTTTGTTTTTCACGCAGACGGATGCCGTCAATGCACCCTTTCCGAGATCATGGCTCTTCTGTCCTCTGTGCAGCTCCTCGCAATTCACCTCAACCTTCAGATCCGAGTAGGTGAACTCGGTATAGCTAAGTCCGTATCCGAACGGATAGAGCGGAGCATTGGGACAGTCGATATATCTGGATGAGTACCGATCATCGCTCACATTGGGGCGTCCGGTATTGTAACAATTGTAGTAAACGGGGATCTGACCCACGTTTCTGGGGAAACTCATGCTCAATCTTCCCACCGGATTTACTTTTCCGAAGAGAATATCCGCAACGGCGTTTCCGCCCTCGGTTCCCGGGAACCACACCTGAAGGATCGCGTCCGAATCAGGAATGATCGGTGCAATCTCTATCGGACGTCCGGTCACCAGCAAGGTCACGACCTTCTTTCCGGACGCTTTCAACGTATGAATCAGTTTCTCCTGGTTTGGAGACAACCTCAGTTTCGTACGGCTGGCAGCCTCTCCGGTTTCCCACTCTGGTTCGCCCACTGCCACCACGCAGACATCACAGTCTTTCAGTTCCTTCGCCGCCAGTTCTGCCTCGTCGGGCACATCCGCCTCTCCGCGGGTAAAGCCGGTGAGCATTGCGGTCCTCAGACCATCGCCAAGCACCTTTCCAAGCCCCTCTCTCAAGGTCACCGCTTTCTCGCTGCGTCCCGCGCAATGCCAGCTTCCCAGAATATTTCCTGAATCTGCTGCGGGCCCGGCCAACCCTACGGTCATATCGCCGCTCAGTGGAAGTACACCGTCATTCTTCAGCAGAACCATACTTCTCGCTGCCAGTCTTCGGGCAATCGCTCTGTGCTCGGGACAGCAAAACAGCTTCTTCTCCAACTCAGGATCCGCTCCCTTATACGGGTTTTCAAACAGGCCGAGACGATTCTTCAATTCGAGGATACGCAGGACACACTCGTCAATTTCTTCCATCGAGAGAAGGCCCTCATCCACCAGCGTCTGCAAGGACTTTGCATATACACCGGACATCATCTCCATATCCATGCCGGCCTTCACACACTTCTCTCCGGCCTCATACTCATCCGCGGCAACACAGTGATTCATAATTTCGTCGATTGCGCTGTAATCGGAGATAACCATGCCTTTAAAGCCCCACTCCTCGCGCAAAATCTGTCTCAGAAGATACTGTGAGCAGGTCGCAGGCACTCTCTCGATTATGTTGAAGGAAGCCATCACCATCTCTGCACCGGCCTCAATCGCCTTCTTATATGCAGGTAAGTAGAAGTCACGGAGTACACCTCTGGACATATCTACGGTATTATACTCTCTTCCGCCCTCCGGCTGACCGTATCCTGCAAAATGCTTCACACATGCCGCCATACGATCCTTTGCGGACACGTCCGTTCCCTGATAACCGCGCACCATCGCCGCAACCACCAGTCCGGCATGATAGGGATCCTCTCCGGGAGACTCCAATACACGGCCCCATCTCGGGTCTCTCACCAAATCTGCCATCGGCGAGAAGGTAACATGCACTCCCGCCGCGGAAGCCTCCTTCGCCGTCGCGTAGGCCGCTTCCTCAATTAACTCCAAATCAAAACTACATCCCTGCGCCAGTGGGATCGGGAAAATCGTCTCAAATCCATGGATAACGTCCTGCATAAAAACCAAAGGAATCTTATGCTTTGACTTCTCCAAATAGTCTCTCTGGACCTTCATCACGTACTCTGCACCGTGTGAACCCAGCACGGAACCGGTCATCTCCAGTTCCTCATCCGTAAAAGACCATGCTCTGAACGGACCGGTAAGGTTTGCCAGTTCTGTGTGACAAATCAGTCCGGCTGCCAGCTGCGTCATCTGCATCGCCTTCTCTGTCAGGGTCATCTCTCTCATCAATTTCCGTATATCTTTTCTGTCCATCTGCTAAAACTCCAACCAATATCTGAAAAATTATACACCCCGGTATCTTACACAACTCTCCCGCTCAACCAGATGTGTGGGAAGCATGATTGTTTTGCTCTCCCCTCCGTTCATCATCTCAAGCAGAGTCTGTGCCGCGATCACACCGAGATCGTACAGTGGTCTATGTATCGTTGTCAATTTGGGTTCCAAATATGCGCTGATCTGGATGTCATCCATTCCGATCACGGAGATTTCCTCCGGAATGCGCACATTCTGCTCCCGCAGTGCCTGCATGCATCCCTTTGCCATCTCGTCATTGAACGCAAACACAACCTGGGGACGCATTCCGCTCTGAGTCAGCTGAATCGTCTGCCGATATGCCACATCCTCGCTCCACTCTCCGTCCACGATCCATTCCGGCCGCAATTCCAGTCCAAATTCCTGCACTGCGCGGCGGAATCCGCTCAGACGTTTCTCTCCGTCGAATCCCGGTCCAATCAGGCAGGCTACCTTTCGCATGCCGAGACTGTGGATGTGCTGTCCAACCCGGTAGCCACTTCCCTCATTGTCAATCAGGACAGCGGAAATGTTTTTTCCGGACAATTCTCTGTCCAGAACAACAATCGGGAAATCATCATCCGCCAGCTTCTCAATCGTCTTGTCGGAGATCGACGGGGAAAAAATGATCGCGCCGTCCGTCATCTTCTCCGTCAGCAGACGAATAACCTGGAGGTCATCCTTGGACGGGTTGCATTTTCCGGCCACCAGTTCTTTATCGTTTTTGTCGAATACTTTCTCGATGCCTTTCAGTACCTCGCCGTAAAAGACTCCGTACAGAGAGTTCGCGAAATATCCGATGAATCCCTTTTTCTGCATTCTAAGGCTCCGGGCCATGCCGTTCTGAACATACCCCAGTTCCTTTACCACCCTCAGAATCCGCTCGCGCTTTTCCTCGCTGACCGGTCCTGAATTATTGATGGCGTATGAAACTGCGGAAATCGAAACATTTGCTACCTCTGCCACATCTTTAATTGTTACTGCCACTGGTTTTCTCCCATTTCTTCTTAATCAACGGATAACTGTCTATGCAAAGCAGACTGTAACGAACTCTTCTATCCTGCCGTCTGATTTGCTGTATATATATGTCCGTTTATCTTTGTATATCACGTCATAATCTTCGGATGGCTTCACGGAAATCTCTCCCGCAAAGACGATCACATCCTGTGGCTGCGTCAGCCTGAATCGGATCCGACTCTCCTCGCAATGATAGAGCTCGGCGGTCGAGTACACAATCGTCCGTTCTCCCACCTTCAAGTCGATTGGAAGCATATATCCATCTCTGCTTCCCAGGTACATTTCCCTGCCCTCGAACAACGCCACGCCATTATAATACAGGTGGCACACTTTTGTAAAGCCATCAATGTTCAAAACATGAAGAAATTTTTCATTCGTTTTTTTATCCCTGTTCATACCCATCACGATACCGTGATATTCACAGTTGTGGGACAATTTCGGCTCCACGCCCAAGTGGGTCATCAGTTTTCTGATCGCCTTCAAATGGCAGATATAATCGGTTCCGATCAGGACAGCCTTTCCTGCCTTCACTTCTTTTTCGAAGGCGCATACGCCTCCCTTGACCGCCAGTTCCATCAGTGGCTCCAGATCATCGCCCTCATAGAGCTCCACATAGCCGGTTCGCACTTCAGCGAACTCTCCTAAAATGCCGGTCGGCCGGATACTCATAAACTTAAGCTCCTGCTCGGTCATGTAAGTTTCCTTCTTCACCCCGAGCATGTCTGCCAGAATATAGCAGCCATTTCCTTCCATATCCATCACCGGAAGCCTTCCGTAGAGAATCAGCTTTCCACCGCTCTCCACAAACTCTTTCAAGCGAAGCTGAACTTCCCCGGCCATATAGGATGCGGACAGGACAAAGAGCACATCTGTCTGCTTGATCAGCGGCTCTGTTCCCTGAAGGTTCACGCCGCCAAAACTATACTGGTTCAATAACAGTGCCTTGGCAAAGCAATCCCAGCCTGTGCCGGCTCTCCATCTTGACACATTTCTGACCATATCTCTCTCCGACGGAGTGTAGGCGTACTCGGTCATGAAATAATCGGGGATAAAGCCAATGGACAAGCCCACTCGCTCCTCCCGCATGCCGGACAGCTTCTCTCCGTTGGTCGCCAAAATTCTATTCGCACGTTTCATCCGGGGGAACACATAGCTTAGGTTTCCTTCCGGATCAACCGGTGCCGCAAATCCGTGTCGCTCTCCGGTGATCGCGATACGGTTATTTCCATCGTTTCTCGGTTTCTTCAGCAAATAATTTCTTCCGCCACAGAACAGATAGTGATTGATCAGTACATTGCCCTGCAGCGCACAGATTCTCGCGGTAAAATCAGCGTCGGAGACATCCAATCTTCCGCCTCCGGTCTCGCCGTAATCTGCCGTTCCGCTCTGGAATTCAAAGCTTCCCAGCGGATGTGTAGGCAGGTTCACCGCCTCCATATAACTGTTGATGATATAAATGTCCTGCAGGTTTTCCATCGTCACCCCTGACAGGTAAATGTCGGAACCCGCAAAATACTCTTCCGACTGAGTATAGGCATCCATCAGCTGACTGATGCCGATGGGGAACGTATGGCCTCTCCCGCCACCGGTTCCGTGAATATTGATGAGGAATGGAACATCTTTCACCCCGTAACGGTTCGCCATCTCTTTCAGCGCATTCGCGTAGCGGGCATACCGGTCACGCATGTAATATCCCAAATCCTTATGATACTTAAGACCGTAGGAACTTTCCGGCATCAAATAATACGTTCTTCTCAGCTCAAACGGTTTGAGCCAAAAGTGATACCGATCCCACAGTTCAACCTCGGTGTATTTTTTGTTTAACCAATTCTCAAAGTCATGAAGCACGGTGTCCGACAGATCCGGACTGTTTGCCACCCAACTGAGCATACCGATTT
>JAFQDI010000061.1 GCA_017416055.1 Lachnospiraceae bacterium | reverse complement strand
CGACTATGAAATGTGGAATACCGACGATCCGTCGCCGCAGGTGGATTGCTTTAAGGCGTTGTATAAGTCTATTCCTTTTTTCATGGCGCTGACCGATACCCACGTGTACGGCATTTTCCTGGACAATACGTTTAAGACGTATTTTAACATGGCACAGGAGTCCCAGGACTATTATTGGTTCGCCGGTGATTATGGCAATCTTGACTATTATTATATTGCGGGTGAAACCATGAAGGATGTCCTTTCCCGGTACACTTATCTGACCGGAACCCATCCGGTTCCGCAGAAATGGACGCTGGGGCACCATCAGTCCAGATGGGGATATGTGTATCAAGAAGATATGGAGGAGATCGCTTCCGGTATGCGCGACAACGATATTCCTTGCGATGCGATCCATTTTGACATAGATTACATGGACAACTATAAGGTGTTTACCTGGAACGAAGATCGCTATCACGGGGATTCGGACGGATTTTTAAAGAGGCTGACCGATGACGGATTTAAACCTGTCACCATCAACGACCCGGGAGTGAAGCAGGAAGAGGGCTATTACGTCTATGAAGAAGGTGTAAAAAACAACTATTTTGCAAAGACACCGGAAGGCGAGGTATACATCAACGCAGTTTGGCCGGGAGACTCCGCGTTCCCTGATTTCGGAAATCCCAAGACCAGAGCGTGGTGGGGAGATAAGCAGCAGTTTCTGTTGGACAAAGGGGTTCGGGGCATCTGGAACGATATGAATGAACCGGCCAGTTTCAAAGGTCCATTGCCGGATGACGTGGTGTTCACTGACGATGGCAGAAAGATCAACCATCTTGAAATGCACAATATTTACGGTCACTTGATGGCAAAGGCGACATACAATGCATTGAAAAAGCTGGATGGCCGCCGCCCTTTTGTGATCACCAGAGCATGCTATGCGGGAACACAGAAATACAGCACCGGTTGGACGGGAGACAATGTCAGCATGTGGGGGCATCTCCAGATGGCTATCCCGCAGCTGTGTAATCTAGGACTTTCCGGAATGCCCTTTGTGGGAACGGATATCGGTGGTTTTGGTTCGGACACGACACCGGAACTGATGAGTCGCTGGGTGCAGGTGGGATGTTTTTCACCGCTGTTTCGCAATCACAGCGCACTGGGCACCAGACCTCAGGAGCCCTGGCGGTTTGGGGATGAAGTCCTTTCCATTTATCGCAAGTATGTGAAACTTCGCTATCGTCTGATTCCTTACTTTTACGATCTGTTCTACGAGGAGGAGAAAACCGGAGCTCCGATCATGCGTCCGCTGGTGTTCAATTACGAGAAAGACATGGTTGCCAGAAATTGCAATGACGAGTTCATGATTGGGGATCGCATTCTGGTGGCACCTGTGGTCAACCAGGGCATGGATTGCCGTATGGTCTATCTGCCTGAGGGCGAGTGGTATGACTATTGGACGAAAGAGAAACTGAACGGGCCGACCTGGCTGATCAGAGAGGCACCTCTCGATACCTGCCCCATCTACGTGAAGGCCGGAAGCTTGATCCCGATGATGGAAGATCAGTCCTACGTAGGTCAAAAAGAAAATGACACCTTGATTCTGGAAGTTTATCCGGGTGAGGGCGTCTGGGATCATTATCTGGATAACGGGGAGGATTTTGATTACCGGGAAGGAAAGTATCACCGGTACCGCTTCACCGTAAACGGTGACAAGGTGGGAAAAGAGATTATCCATGCGGGATATGAGAAACCTTACGAAAAAATTCTGGTGAAGAAGATTGACGGAACTGAGTACAATTTGTAATTGAAAAACGCTGCGAATCAGGAAATCTGCTTTGATTCACAGCGTTTTTTTATTGCAGGGAAATTTATTTGTGTTTCGGAATGTATTTTTTGTTTTCGGAACGAAAGAATAATTGACAAGGTACCGAGAGAAAGCTATAATGAATGTATAGTTAAATAATATACAATGGGGTGAATTGGGAAATGAATGAATTGAGATCAGGACAGTGTAACGACAATATTTTTTGGACCTTTGAGCCGGAGACGGGAAAGCTTATGGTGAAGGGCACCGGAGCGATGCCGGAGTTTCATCGGGAAAAACCTGCACCATGGGGGAAATTCAGAGAAGATATCAAGGAATTGGTGATTGACGAAGGGATTACAAAAGTAAGTGAGCATGCCTTCGAAAAATGTGCTAATCTTGTCGCGATATCCTTGCCCGGCACAGTGAATGTATTGGGATTTTATTGCTTTATGAAATGTACTGCCTTGACAGAAATAAAGATTCCTGAGGGTGTGCGGATTATCAACTATAAAGCGTTTAATGAGTGTACAGCCCTTGAACGGATTTATCTTCCCCTTTCGCTGGTGGCGATTGATAAAAAAGCTTTTATCGGATGCAATGCATGGAAAGAAGTGATCTATGCAGGAACAGAAGAGGCGTGGAACCGGATCAGGATCAGTTATATGGATAATGCGAATGTTCCCTTTAGCCGGGCCCCGAGACGTTACGAAGGAAAGATCGGTGAGCCTCGTGAGAAAAAGCCGATTGATACGTGGTGGTTCCGTGAACGAAAGGAAACGGTTCCGGTACAGGATATGGTGGCAGAGATCGTTGACCGAGGCGGTGACGGCAGATTCCATGTATTTGTGAAGGAGATGATCACTCATCCCGGAGTTCCGGAGAAGGTAAGTGATTTCCTGTTGCTGATCTTCCCTGATGGAAAAATCATGATGATTGACAACGGCAGACCGGACCTGGAGGACAAGGTGATTGATGCGCTCAGGCGGATGCATGTAAAACAAGTGGATTATCTTCTTGGCAGCCATTTTCATATTGACCATATCGGAAACAGTATTGCAGT
>JAFQDI010000060.1 GCA_017416055.1 Lachnospiraceae bacterium | reverse complement strand
TGATGAACTAGGGAGAGAACAATGGAAAAATATGTTTTAAGCATCATGGTAGACAACCGCGCCAACGTTCTGGCGCGAATCGCAGCTCTGTTTGCACGTCGCCGTTTCAATATTGACACGATCACCGCGTCGGAGACCAGCAACCCCGCCATTACCCGTATCACGATTGTGACCCGCGGAGACGAGGATATTCTGAAACAGATCATTGGCCAGACGGAGAAACTGCAGGAAGTGCGCGAAGTGTTTGTGCTGGAGCCGGTGAACAGCGTGATGCGCGAACTGCTGATGATCAAGGTTGCGGCCGATGTGAAGAATCGCAGTGAATTGAGAGACATTGCTGAGATTTATAAGGCGAAGGTGATTGACTTGTCCGTGGACAGTATGATCATGGAGCTGACCGGAAAGACTGAGAAGATCGATGGTTTTTTGAAGGTGATGGCGCCGTACGAGATTCTGGAGATGTGCCGTACCGGGATCACCGGAATGGAGCGCGTTGCAGGGAAGAAAAGAGGCTGAAAAGCGAGATATTCTTATCGGAGAAAGAACAAAACAAAAAGTTCCCACAGACCAAATAAAGGTTTGCGGGAACTTTACTTTTGTGAAATTCTTTGTCAAGAGTATGCGGAATGGGCGCAAATACAATCCAGCCGTTTTCAAGTTCAAGAAGCTCGGCGGTTTTTGCACATACTTTGATTTGCCGGTTATATTCCGCGAATAGACGGTATAAATTTATTCAAATGGTATCCGTTGGGGGAGAATAGAATGCGCAGATTAAGATTGCAGCGGGGATGGACCCGAAACAACGGAGGAGGACAAAGCCGTACCCCGGCGGTATTGCTCAGGGATGCGGAGGAACTGCTTGCCGAGTCTGGCAGCCGTCGCGGTCGCTTTTTGGAATATGCATTCACCGTGATCATGTTGCTGGCAATCACTGCACTGGCGATTCCCAGCCTTTCGGTCAGTGCAAAGCTTGGAGTTCCGATCACACAGGACGTGGTGGTTCTGGATGCAGGACACGGCGGTGTCGATCCCGGAAAGGTCGGCGTGGGCAACGTGCTGGAGAAAGATATTAATCTCACGATCGTGCTGAAATTGAAAGAATATTTGCAGGCCAACGGAGTGACCGTCTACCTGACCCGCGAGGACGATGACGGACTCTACACCGAGACTGACAGCAACAAAAAGGCCGCGGACATGAGGGCGAGATGTGCGCTCATTGAGGAGATTAGTCCGGATCTGGTGGTCAGTATTCACCAGAACAGTTACGGCTCGCCGAGTGTATGCGGACCGCAGATATTTTACTACAAGACCTCCGAAAAGGGACAACGATTGGCGGCGATTTTGCAGGAGCGGCTGAACGCGATGCCGGAGTGCATGAAGCAGCGGACAGTGAAAGCCAACAGTGAATATTATCTGCTCTTGAATGTCAGTTGTCCGATCGTGATTGCGGAAACCGGGTTTCTGTCGAATCCGACGGAGGCGCAGATGCTTGCGACGGAGGCGTATCAGGATCGGCTGGCGTGGGAATTATGTTTAGGGGTGCTGGAATATCTGAATCATTGAAAAGCCCTTTTCTTTTCCACACTAAAGTGGTATAATGGGTGCAATTCCTGCGAGACATAAGAGGAGAACCCACTATGACCATATCAGACCTTCGCATCGGCCTACAGAGCCTTGTTATTTTTCGAAATTTGTTGGAGAATCCGGTCATTTCCGCACTGGAGACTTATCTTAATACAGCTGACACCGGGGAGGGAATTGGCAATTACTGCCGTTTTGTCTCCGAGCTCTATGCGCGCACGGAAAATTTCAGCCGTTACCTGTTGGAACGGGTGCTGGAGGATGAAAACCTCTACGTGAAGAAATATTGTTCCGGTGAGTCGGTGGGCGAGCATTTGGAGCAATGCCTGAGTCATGAGCTGACATTTTTGGAGCAGCTCGGTGGGATGGGCGCATCGGATTTGACGGTCGCGCTGAACGTGCAGGGCTTTTTGCCGTCCTATGAGACGGAGGCGTTGGAGTTTTCGAAGACCTACCGCGAGCGACTGCAGAACATTCATCTTCACGGCTACGGGATGTTTGCGAAATATCACATGTTCACGGTGTCCGACGGTCAGCCGGTGCCGGTGAAATATCCGGACCCTCAGACCCTAGAGGAGCTGCCGGGTTACGAGCGGGAGCGCGAGAAGATCATTGCGAACACCGAGGCACTTCTGGCGGGACAGCACGCCTGCAATGTGCTCTTGTACGGCGATGCGGGAACAGGAAAGAGCAGTACGGTCAAGGCAATCGCGAACGCATATTACGGGAAGGGTCTGCGCCTCATTGAGGTGAAGAAGAACCAACTCTATCAGATTCCGGAGCTGGTGGACAGTTTGGGGAAAAATCCGCTCAAATTCATTTTGTTTGTGGATGACTTGAGCTTTAGCGCGAACGACGATGATTTCAGTGCGCTGAAGGCGATCCTTGAGGGCAGTGTAGGCGGTCGCAGCAGCAACGTAGCAGTCTACGCGACCAGCAACCGGCGCCATCTGGTGAAGGAGTCCTTGAGCGACCGTGAGGGCGATGACATCCATTTCTTTGACACGATGCAGGAAATCATGAGCCTGTCGGCCCGCTTCGGCCTGACGGTGACTTTCCAGCGGCCGGAGAAGGAAAAGTATCTGCAGATCGTCCGTGCATTGGCAAAGCAGCATGAGGTAGAGATCGACGACCACACGCTGGAGGTGCGGGCGGAGGCGCATGCGATCCGAAACGGTGGTCGGACACCCAGAGTGGCGAAGCAGTTCGTGGAGCTGCTGGCAGCCGGGGTACTGGAGGGATGAGAAGTTAGAAGATTTGCAGTTGGCTAGAAAAACTTGTGCCAAGTCATAAAAAATTTAGTATAAAAACAATTTTTCTTGAAAAATGAAATGTTTTATGCTATACTGTTTTGGGGCTACCACAAACGGTAGGCGGCGATGCCCTCTTCGGAGGGACGAAGATAAGCCCTCCGATCATCAATTATCGCACAAGCGAGAGGCCGAATTCAATCGTAAGGTTGATGGAAGAATCTCTGAGTACATGAAAAGTCATAGATGCCAAGATGGTAATCGAAGATGTTCAAAGGCAAAAAAGTAACCGCCCCGTCCTCAGAAAACGAGCGGTTACTTTTTTGCAACCAATTGTTTGAGGGCTAAACCGTCTATCGGTAGTCCCTTTCTGTCTTTAATATAGCAGATTCCTTCCCAGTTGTCAACGAAAACATAAATTTGGCCAAATTCAACTGATATTAGAAAAATTCTCCCCCAACGAGTTATTGTTTTTCCCTCTAAACGCGCTACAATAGTATCAGGATGAGCGCTGATCCAAACTGATCTGGTCAAGCCGACGCTTGAACTCGTCCCGGAGATCTATTTTACCAAGTTGGAATTGATGGCATCGCTTCTGGATGGCGACGATAGCTATGAGGCGGCGCAGAAACAAAAGAATATATCGGCAGAAGACTTGATTGATATGTTAATTGTTACGGGAAAATATCTGAAGGAAAAGGGCGAGACGGAAAAAGCAAATGTTCAATTTCGGATTGCAAAAAAGGTGATGGATGCATTTTCGGAGGATTTTATAGAGACCAAGTGGTTTAATTCAACGGTCTATGAGTACACAAGTAAGCAGCGGATAGAAATTGAAAAACTGTTGAGTGAATGAAAAAATCCCGCCGTGCGCGGGAATTTTTCATTCAGGTATCTTCGGCAAACTCCACCGATAACGCGTCGCCAACAGTCTGATCGTGATCGTTACCGCCATACTGCACATGGTCGCGACAGTCGTTCCCATACCGACATGATAGAGCGTATAATAGATGAGTCCGCCGATGATCGCCGCCACCGCATACACATGCTTGCGGAGGATGCCCGGTGTCTCCTGACACATCATATCCCGGATCACGCCACCGCCAACACCGGTGGTAGCACCGAGGAATACACACAGGAACGGGTTGTCCGGGTAACCGGAAACGATTGCCGCCTGTGTACCGGTTACCACGAAAGCTGCCAACCCAATGGCATCCAGAATATTATTGATCTGATTCATGCGCTCCTCGTTTGCCATGTATTTGTCATGGTAACGGTAGGCGAGGATGAAGATTAAGAGTGCGCTGAGCGCCGCGATCAGCAAAAATTTATAGCTGTAAAACATATTCGGCGGGAAATGCCCGAGCAGAACATCGCGCACAGTGCCGCCGCCCAGAGCGGTAACACCGCCTAAGAAGAGCACGCCGAACAGATCCATCCGCTTTTTGACGGCGACCATCGCGCCGGAGATCGCAAAAGCGATGGTTCCGATGATTTCAGTAATATGAAACAGTAGATTCATCCAATCCATGGAAACACCTCAAAGTCAGGCAGGAAGCTGTTGATTTAAGGATGGTGCAAACAAAAACATCCAAGTTCATAGTACAACCTGACCGTGAAAAAATCAATCCCTATTTTATGACATTTTCTTGCCTGAAATTTTAGAAAAAAGTAAAAATAGGGATAGACAGAACGAAGAAAGTATGCTAAAATACACAAGACCGTTAAAAAATTAACGACAAATAAAAACGTCAAACGACGTAAATTAACAAAATGAATCATTAAGGAGGTTACTTTATGCATTGCACTCGCAAAATTACCGAGGATATGTATTGGATCGGAGGTAATGACCGCAGACTTGCTCTGTTTGAAAATGTATATCCGATTCCCCGCGGCGTGTCCTACAATTCCTACGTTGTACTGGATGAGAAGACGGTTCTTTTGGATACCGTGGACAGCGCGGTAGCGGGAATCTTTTTTGAAAATCTGAAAAATGTTCTGGCGGGAAGACCGTTAGATTATCTGATTGTCAACCATATGGAGCCCGATCACTGTGCGATGATCGAGGATGTGGTGATGCGTTACCCCGAAGTTCAGATTGTCTGCAACGCGAAGACGCTGAAGATGATCAAGCAGTTTTTTGATTTTGATGTGGATTCCAGAGTAGTCCTGGTGAAGGAGATGGATACGCTTTGCACCGGCCGTCACACCTTTGCATTTGTGATGGCACCCATGGTTCACTGGCCGGAGGCGATGGTGACCTACGATGCGACGGACAAGATCCTTTACTCTGCGGATGCATTCGGAAGCTTCGGCGCGATCAATGGCAATATTTTTGCGGACGAAGTGGATTTCGAGCGCGACTGGCTGGATGACGCGCGCCGTTACTACACGAATATCGTGGGCAAATACGGCAGCCAGGTGCAGGCCCTTTTGAAAAAGGCCGCGACCATTGAGATCAAGATGATCTGTCCTCTGCACGGCCTCATCTGGAGAAAGAATATCAACTGGTTCGTTGAGAAGTATATCAACTGGGCGACCTGTACGCCGGAGGACAAGGCGGTTGTGATCGTCTATGCTTCCGTTTACGGAAATACTGCGAAGACTGTGGATCTGATCGCTGCGAAGCTGGCTGAGAAAGGTGTGCGCGACATCCGCGTATACGATGTATCAGTGACCCATTCCTCCGTGATCGTGTCTGAAGTGTTCCGCTGTAGCCACATTATCTTTGCATCGACGACATACAATGCGGGCATTTTCGTGAACATGGAGAATGCGCTTCACGATATTATTGCACATAATCTTCAGAAGCGTACCATCGCGTTGATCGAGAATGGTACCTGGGCACCCACCGCAGGCAGTCTGATGAGAAAACTGCTGGCCACACTGAAGGATGTGAAGATTTTGGACAATACCCTGACCTTAAATTCCGCGCTGAAGGCGAGCCAGATGGATCAGGTGAATGCGTTGGTTGATACGATCGCCACCGATCTGGTCGGCTGCGCAGACGGAGCCTGTGACGCGGCAGACGAGGCGAAGATTGATCCGAGTGCGATGTTCAAACTGTCCTACGGCCTGTTTGTATTGACAGCGAAGGACGGAGAGAAGGACAACGGCTGCATCGTCAACACCGTGGTTCAGCTCACCGATGTTCCGAAGCGGATCACCGTTGCGGTGAACAAGGCAAATTACACGCATGATATGATCATGAAGACCGGTGTATTCAACGTCTCCGTGCTCTCTCAGGATGCACAGTTTGCTCAGTTCCGGCAGTTCGGTTTCCAGAGCGGACGCGATGTGGACAAGTTTGCCGGATATGATCAGATATCCCGCAGCGAAAACGGTGTGCTCTATGTGACCGAGAACACCAATGCGCTGATCAGCGGCAGAGTGATCGAGACGAGAGATTACGGTACCCACACGTTGTTTGTGGCAGAGGTGACCGAGGCGAGAGTGCTGTCGGCGGTTCCTTCTGTGACTTATGAATACTATTTTGCGAATATCAAGCCGAAGCCGTCCAAACTGGAGGAGAAAAAAGGCTACGTCTGCAAGATTTGCGGATACGTTTACGAGGGAGAACCACTTCCGGAAGACTTCATTTGTCCGCTGTGCAAGCATGGAGCGGAAGATTTCGAGCCGCTTGTGTGACGGATATGTTTTGAACATTAGAAAACCGAAAAGACGAGAAGGCGAGGCAGTGTTTGGCTGCTTCGCTTTCTTTTTTGAGTTGAGGGAAAAGCGTTGTGTAAGTAGACATTTTTTCGTGGACATGTTATAATTTATGTAAATTGATCGGACGGCGAGGGGAAAAAAGTGATAAAAATTGCGCTTTGTGACGATGAGCTGAGGTGGAGAGAACACATTTACGAAATGCTGAACATCTATTTGACGGAGCATCCTAACCTTCGGGCGAGGATTTCCGTGTTTTCCTCCGGGGATGATCTGTTGGATGCGGTTGATCAGCACGGGGCATACGATTTGTATATCCTTGACGTGATGATGCCCGGATTGAATGGGATTGATTTGGGGATTGAACTGCGTAAGCAGGGGGACAAAGGAATTCTGGTATACCTTACTTCCTCAAAAGAATTTGCTGTGGAATCTTATGTTGCGACGGCATTTCACTATTTGTTGAAGCCGATCACGCAGCAAATGTTGACAGATGTGATGAATCGGGCAATTGCGAATTTGAATAAGCGTCGCAGTAAACGGATCCTGGTCAAGACCAAATACGAGACAACAATGCTGGTATTTGATGATATCCGCTATGTGGAACTGGAAGGAAAAGCACTTTGCTTTCATCTGGCAAACGGAGGGCAGATCACCAGCACATCTAAGCGGATTGCTTTTTCGGACGCAATCTCGCCGTTGCTTGCGGATAGCCGGTTTGCCCAGTGTGGAGCCAGCTTTGCCGTGAATCTGTTTTATGTCAAATCAATTGAGAAGGATGCTGCAATTTTCGACAACGGGATGCGTGTGGTGGTTCCGAAAAGCGCGTGTGCACAGCTGCGGGCAAAGTGGTTGGACTATTGGTTTGAAGGAGAGGAAGAGAGATGAGTGAGATATTGAGAATCTCATCGGTGGTATGGTGTCTGATCCATGTATTGGTGTCGTTCTTGATTTTCTATGTGCCCAGGTATTCGTGGAAAAAAAGCTTGGTATTGATTTTGGCGTTTTTGGGTCCGCTTTGTGCGCTGAATGTAGAGTTGTTTTTGGAAATGGGAAAGACGGTTTATAGCCAGAGTTTAGCGTTAGTGCTGATGCTCCCCATTTTTATCCTGTTTTTTGTGTTGTCGAAGCATCGTGACTTCCGTTTTGTGTTTACCTTCTGCGTGGTGAACACGATTTCCGCGGAGCTGATTATTTTGTCGATACTAATAGATGAGCTTTTGACACCGCGCATGCATATTGCGCTGTTTCTTGTCCGGTTGTTGTCGTTTCCCATCATCGAGTGTTTAGCGATCAGGAAAATCAGAACCGCGTATTTTGAATTGCAGAGCGCGGTGAAGAAGGGATGGGGTATATTTGCGTTGATGTCCTTCCTGTTTTATGTGATGTTACTTGTCTTTGCCAGCTATCCGAACCTGATCATTGACCGACCGGAGGACATTCCGGCGATGATGCTATTATTGCTGCTG